>JAEZYZ010000242.1 GCA_023418705.1 Pseudomonadota bacterium
CAAACCCCGCGCGGCCACCGGCGCGCCGGGGGGCGCCGGTGGCGAGCAGGTGCTGCAAGCTCCGGATAGCGGCGGGGGGGGTTTCGCCGAGCCGCCTTGCCCGCGGGTCATGCCCAACGCGACCTGCGACGCCTCGGACGTGGGGCTCGATTGCCGCTACGATCATGCCCAGTGTCAGTGCTCGCAGGTCCTGGAGCAGCAGCTCCAGTGGATGTGCGCGGCGGTCAATCCGCACTGTCCGGCAGAGCTGCCGGCCAGCGGAGAGAGCTGTGGGGATGATGCTGCCGAAGACACGTTCTGCGCCTATGGCGGCGCTCGCTGCCGCTGCGTCGGGGGCAGCTGGGAATGCGCCACGTGTCCTGCCGAAGAACCCGAGGGGGCCTGCGGCGGCGCCCGCGGGCTCGACTGCGCCTATGGGCCCACGGTGTGCAGCTGTCGCGGCGGCAGCGCCCCTGCGTGGGCCTGCACGGCCGCCGTGTCGTGCCCTGAGACGCCGCCCGACGGCCCGTGCGCGATGGTGGGCAGAGAATGCCGCTACGACAACGCGAGCTGTTTGTGCGACCCGAGCGGGCGCTGGCTCTGCTTTTCCTGACGGGAGCTCCCCCGCGGCTTCAACCTTCCGCGGCTTTCGGGTTCAAAAAAGTGATCGCCCCGCGCAGCTGGTCATCGGTCACGATATGGCCGACACGCTGCACCTTGGAGCGGTGCGGCCAGTTCAGGTCGCGCAGCATCTCGACCAAGGACTGCATGTCGCGCCGCGCCTGGTCGCGGCTGCCGTAGCCAACGAAAATCGGAGTTTTTCGTTCGACCTTGGCGGCCAACAGCCTGTGGTACTTGCCGCCCGAACCGCCAGCGAAGATGCCGTAGCCGTCCACCTCGAGGCGCGCGCGCATCGCGAGCGACGTGGCGTAGTACGCCCCATTCGAGAAACCGAACACCAGCACCCGCTCGAACGCCCGCCCGCGCTTCGTCTCGACGGCAGCGCGCGCCGCTTGCCACTCGGCGACCAGCTCGTCCTCCACCTTGGCTTGAGCGCGCGCGGAAGTGGGCCACGCCCAAACATCCGGCGCTCGCCCGGGTCCGATGCCCCGCCGGCCGCGCGGCATCAAGACCGCCAAGCCGTGCGCCTTGGCCGTGCGGGCCATCAACCGCTGTTGCTCCCATTGCCAGCTCGAGTTGGCGCCGACCAGGGTGTGCAAAAATAGGATCAGCGTCGTGGGCGGGGCATCCGCGGCCGCTTCGAAGTAACACATGCCGTCGCCGAGCTCGCTGAGCTCTTCGGCGCACCAGCGCGGCGGTGCGGGCCGATCGGCGGCGGCATCGGTGGCCCGCGCCGGCGCCGCCGACTCCGGCGCAGGTTGTGCGCTGGCGCGGGGTGCCAGCAGGGCGGCGATCACGATCAAGCCTCTGGCCAGCGCGGCGGAGCGTTCCACGAAGCCCGGATTAGCCGAAGTCGTCGCCGATCGACAAGCCACGGGCGGCCGGGCCACGCGCCGGCCAGCAGGTCGAGCACCGCGGCCGCGGGCATCTGTTACGCTCCAGGGGTGCGAAATGGCTGGATCCTGATCCTGCTGTTCACGGTGTCGACAGCGCTCGGTTGCTCGCCCCGACTGCGCGACCCCAAGACCGCCCTCGGAAGAATTCAGCGAGACGACGCCGCGTTCGTGGAGCGCGTCGCCCAGGCCCGAGGCCTGACGGCGGGGCGGCGCGCGCGCATCGTCTTCCACCACAGCCAGAGCGCCTTCACGCGCGAGCTCGAACGCCACATCGGCTCGGAGGGCGACGACGACGAGTCGGACCTGGCCCTGTACGGCGCCTTCGATCTGGGCATGAACCAAAGCCCGTCGAGCACCTTCGCGGCGGTGCAGCGGGAGCAAGTCGTCGCCTTCTACGACGACGACACGCACACGGTGCACGTGCGCCTGTCGAAGCCAGCCACTCCCGAAAACGATCAGGAGGTGATCTGGACGCTGGCGCACGAGGTGGGGCACGCGCTGCAACACGAGCACTTCCCGGTCCCGGACCTCGACGAGATCACCGAAATCGATCAGCTGCTGGCCGGCTTGGCGCTGCTCGAAGGCGACGCGATGCTCACGATGATCGCCTTCGTCGCGCTGGAAGAGCAGGTGCCCCTGGCGCGCGCCCTCGTCCGTGCGATCGACCACGCGAGCTCGGGGCAGCACGAGCAGCTCGCCAAGGCCGCCGGGGATTCGGCCGAGCTCTTTCGCGCGCCGCTCCTGATCCGCGAGCGCGTGCTGTTCCCCTATTTCGGCGGCATGGGGTTCCTCGGCAGCTTGTATCGCACCGGCGGGTTCGAGCTGGTCAATCGCGTCTACCAGCGGCCCCCGGTCACCACCGAGCAAGTGCTGCACCCGCAGCGCTACCTCGACGGCGACCTGGCCGTGCCCGTTCCGGCCCCGCCGCCGCCTCCAGGCTACCGCTCGGTGCAAAGCGCCCAGCTCGGCGAGCTGCTGACGCGGGTGAGCTTATCGGCGTGCAACCCCGTCGCGACCGCGGCCGAGGCCGCCGCCGGCTGGGGCGGCGATCGCTTCAGCTTGGTCGTCGATGATCGCGGCCGCTACGCGCTCTTGTGGTCCACGGTTTGGGACAGCGAAGACGACGCCGTCCAGTTCGAGGCCGCCGCGCGGCGCATCGGGACCTGCTCACCGGGTGCCCCCGACTCGATGGGCCCCGCGGAGGTGACGCGCGCGGGCGATCGCGTGCTCGTGACGCGCGGCTTGCCTCCCGCGGTCGCGAAGGGCAGCGCCGCCCTGCTCGGCGTGCCCCTCGTTCGGCCGCCGCGCTCGCCGCCGTTCGGGCCCTTGCAGGTCCAGCCGATCCGGCGGCCGCCGGAGGGCTTGCGCACTCGCATCGCCGAGCACGACGTCATCGTGGAGCGCCTGGGTCTTCGCTTGGCGCTGCCGGAGGGCTTCGCGGTCAAGGACGAGGACGGCACGCTGACGCTCACGCGGCCGTCGGCGCTGCCCATCACCACCGTGATCGGCACCAGCGAGTGGCTGGTGAGCCCCGCCACCATCGAGCGCTCGTTCCGCGAGTTTGCCGAGGGCATCCGGCAAAGCAACGCCAAGTCCCGAGTGGTCCAGGTCACCTCGCCGCCGCGGGTCACCACCGCGATCGGCGTGGGCTACGCCAGGACGTGGCGCTTCGGGGCGAGCCAGCAGCACGTGCGCCTCGTGCTGGTGCCGATTTGCCGCGGCACGGGCGCGCTGTTCTTCGGGCAGACGTACTCCGATCCGGCTACCCTGGCCGCGCACGACGCCTGGCTGCAGCAGATCCAGCCGCTCGGCACCGACGAGCCGCCGGTCTGCATCGAGCTCAACCCCTGAGCGGGGACTCACCCCACCGGAGCGTCAACGCCCCTCACTCGGCCGCGTGCGCGTTCGCCGTCTTCAGCAGCGGAAAGCCCATCGCTTCGCGCTGCGCGAGCCACGCGGCGGCGATCGCTCGCGCCAGCGTGCGCACGCGCAAGATGTAGCGCTGCCGCTCCGTCACGCCGATCGCGCCGCGCGCATCCAGCACGTTGAACGCGTGCGCGGCCTTGATCACGAAGTCGTACGCGGGCAAGACCAGCTTCCGTTTCGGATCGTCGTCGCGGTCGAGCAGCCGCTTCGCCTCGGCCTCGGCGTGATCGAAGGCGGCAAAGTGTGCTTTGACGTCCGCCTCTTCGAAGTTGTACGTCGACCACTCCCACTCCGCGCGCTTGTAGATCTCCCCATAGCTGACGTCGGCGTTGTACTTGAGGTCGTACACGTCGTTGACGTCTTGCAGGTACATGGCGATGCGCTCGAGCCCGTAGGTGAGCTCACCGCTGACCGGACGGCAGTCGAAGCCGCCGACCTGCTGAAAGTAGGTGAACTGACTGATCTCGAGCCCGTCGAGCCACACCTGCCAGCCGAGCCCCCACGCCCCCAGCGTCGGGCTCTCCCAGTCGTCCTCGATGAAGCGCACGTCGTGCTGCAGCGGATCCGTCCCCAGCGCCACCAGCGACTCCAGGTACTGATCCTGAATGTCGATCGGGTTCGGCTTGAGGATCACCTGGAATTGATGAAACTGCTGCAGGCGGTTCGGGTTGTCCCCGTAGCGGCCGTCGGTCGGACGCCGCGAGGGCTCGACGTACGCCACGTTCCACGGCTCGGGCCCGAGCGCGCGCAAGAACGTGGCCGGGTTGTACGTGCCCGCCCCCACCTCCGAGTTGTACGGCTGCAGGATCAAGCAGCCCCGCTCGGCCCAAAACCGCTGCAGGTTCAAAATCAAATCCTGAAAGTACACGGGCTGTTCCTCTCGCGAGACCGCCACTTTGCCGCGTCCGGGCCCGGGCGCAAGCTACGCTGTAGGATCCTTCGTCTCAGCGGGCCCGCCGGCGCGCGACGGCTTTTCGACCGCTGTCGCTCTGAGCCGCGGCTTTCACGACGCCGGACTGCGGGCGCCGGGGGCGTGTCTTGGCGGAACCAGGGCCAGTGGGTGCGGCGTCGGCGTCGGCGTCGGCCAAGGGCGAAGCGTCGGCGAGCGCGGTCTGCGGCACGATGCCGGGCGCGAAACAGCTGGCCAGACGCCGGCAGAGCTCGGGCGCCGCGACCTCGTGCTTCAAGAACACGTAGGCGTCTCTCGCCGATTCCGTCAGGCGTGCCGCCCATTGTTGCAGATCGGCGTCCCCGTAGTCGCTGCGTCGGAGCCGCACGTAGTTGAAGCTCGCCGTCGTCACGAAGGGCGATGAGACCGCGGGCTCATCGACGTCGCCGCAGCAGAGCGCCGCGTCGCGCTGCTTCAAGATGTCGAACACCTCGTCGCAAAACCACGAGGCGTGACGAAACTCGAACGCCGCCCGGCACCCCTCCGGCATGTTCGCCAAAAAGTCGCGCAGGCGCTCGGCGTCCTTCTGCATGTTGGGTGGGAGCTGGAACAGCACCGGACCGAGCTTGTCTTTCAAGATCTCGATCACCTTGAACAAGTACGCGACCGAGTCGACCGAGTCCTTGAGCCGCTGTTGGTGGGTGATCCGCTGGTTTGCCTTGAGCACGAACTGAAAGCCCGCCGGCACCTGCTCATACCAGCCAGCCACCACGTCCGCGCGCGGCATGCGATAAAACGTGCTGTTGATCTCGACGGTGCTCAGCCGCTCGGCGTAGTACCGCAGCATGCCCGCCGCCTTGAGCTCCGGCGGGTAGAAGCTGCCCTTCCACTCCGCGTAGCTGAAGCCGCTGGTGCCGATCCGAACGAGCATGTCGGCCGCTAGCCTACCAGTGGTCGCCCCCACACCGCCACACCTGAAAGGCGAGCGTCGCGACACGCCACCAAAGTGTAACGGTCGAACCGTCCGAGCGCCGGCGTCGCCCCAGCGCTCTCCCGGCCCGATCGCGCCCGCGCCGGTTTCCGAGCCACGCGGAAGGCCCAGCGCGCCACGCCGTGCTCTGGCCGCCGAGCCAAGGTGGCGGGCCGTGCGCGCAGCCGAGCGCCTGCGGTGCGACGCCGCCGTTCATGGCCATCCATTCAGCGTCAACCAAGCTTTGGAGGCCCGCTGGACGGGTCGAGCTGGAAGTGCGACGCTCGGCAGCATCCGCATGACCTCAGCTTCGAAGCTCGAGCCCGGTGTCGTGGTCGGGCAGCGGTTCTGCATCCAACGAGAGATCGATGGCGGCTACCTGGCTGCCGATCAACGCGCCGACCGCCAAGCCACGCTCGTCCCCATCGGTCCTGAGCAATGCGAGCGCTACCGTCCGGCGGTCGGTCTCGAGCACGCGCACCTGGCGACCTTGCTCGCGCTCATCGAGGGCGAGCCCGCAGGCGCACTGGCAGCGTTCGAGCGGGTCGAGGGTGAGTCGCTCCAGTCGGAGATCGAGCGGCTCGGCAAGCTCGACGAAGCCACCGCCGTGCGGCACGTCTTGCGCATCGTGGACGGCGTCTCCGCCTGGCACGCGGCGGGCGCCACGCACGGCCTGGTACGGGCGGAGAACTTCGTCCTCGAGCCGAAGGGTCGAAAGGGGCCGTTGCTGGTGCCGCGCAGCGTGCCCGCGTCGCTCGCGACGACCGCTGCGACGCAAGCCGACGACGCGCGCGCGCTGGCCTCGCTGCTGTTCCAGCTCTTGTCGGGCAAGCCAGAGCCGAGCGATCTCAGCGCGGAGCACATCAAGGCCGTCGCCGATCCCGAGCTCTCCAAGCTGCTCTCGGAGATCCTGATCGACGGCAACACCTCCGAAGGCGTCAAGCCGTTCAAACGAAAGCTGGCGCGCTGGCTGGTCGACCTGAGCGATCAGGTCGCTCCAACACACTCCGGCCCCCCTCCCCCGCTGCCGTCGACCTCGCCGACCGGCGCTGCGCCGGCTCCGACCAGCGAGAGCCGTGCGCCCAACACCTCGGCGTCGACCGCGGCGGCTCCCTCGAAGGCCCCCACCTCGCCACCGCCCTCCACGGCGAAGGGCACGCGGCGGCGCCGCATCATCACCTTCACGGCCGCAGGCATCGTGCTCGGGCTCGGCGGCGCCTGGGCCTTCGCCAAGCTGAGCCCGGAGCCTGCCCCCGTGGCCGACGTTCAGCCGGCGCCGACGCCCGTCCAGACGGCGGAGGCCGCCGTCGAGCAGGGCATCTCGCTCGAGGCCGTCGCCGTGACCGGCGAGGAAACGGCCCCCGTCGCGATCGACGACAAGCTCACCAGCTGCGTCGCGGCGTACCTGCCCAAGGGCAGCCTGCTCAAGCCGGTCGATCTCGCCTTCCTGTGCGACGCGGCCGATCCCAAGCAGAACGCGCCCAAGCTGCGCAGCGCCGTCGTATCCGCCGGGGCCGGCAAGACGACCCCCGCCATGAAGATCTGGAGCCGGCTCGGTTGGTACGAGCTGGTCGCGCACTCCGTGCTGCGGAGCGGCTGCTGCCTCGAACCCGCGGCGCTCTCTTTCCCCGATCCCTCCCCCGGCTGTGAAGCCCTCGCCCCCGCCCTCAGCGAGACCGCCGCCAAGATCATCAGCGCCGAGCCCTTCGACGACGCCCTCGAGAGCTTCACCGCCGCAGCAACCTGCGAAGCCAAGGCGGGGAAGGCCGCCGCCTTCGGCCAGAGCGGCCCCCCGCAGCCCTACCAGGAGACAGCGCTGCGGGAGCTGGTGCGGGGGGTGCAGGGGCCGTAGCTGGGCTTAAGCGCAGAGCAACGTGCCACCACGCTTGGCGTTCGACATCAGGAGCCGTCATCATAACGGATCAGGTCGCCGTCGGAATGGAACTTTGAAGTGCGCGCAGACCCTCGGTGGCCAAGCAAACCTCCACGAGACGTGTTGAACCGTTACCGACCCGCACGGCAGGGGTCAGCGACCGGAGACCTCACGCCTGTCACAACCGAGCTGCCACGTCGGGTGCGCACGAACCTCGATCGGTGTCGCCATCCCGAGCATTGACAGCGCCGCGACGCACCGCTCGCCGATACGTTGGCTCTGCACCTAGCACGACAAACGGTCTGCGGAGCAAAGCGTTTGTCGCGGAAAATGAGACCATCTAGAGCACCGAGCCGTGAGCAGACGAGAGGGCTTCCCGAAGGATCGGGGCCCTCTCCCCGATGGGGGCCCCGATTCTTCGGGAGCTCCGCTCTGGCAAACGGATCGGTGCGCTAGGCGGTCATGCCCACGCTAGCCGGCGGGCACCCCGCATGCTAAGCCGGCTGACGCACTTATCGGGTGATCGATGTCACAGGACTGGGAAAGGGCGGAAGCGCCGGAGCCGCGAGAGAACACCGATCTGCCAACCCAGCGCCTCCCAAATGCAGAGGCGAACGCGACTGCAGGCGATAACCCATCCCGGGGGATTGCAGAGGATCAAGCAGGGTCAGCGGACGACGCTTTACCATCCGCGGATCACAACGCTCAACCCTTGCCCGACCTCGACGCGCCCACCCCAGCGGTCGTCGAAGGGCCCTTGCCGATCCCGCGCGTCGAAAGCGCCAGCGGCCCGCTCATCGACCCTACCCCCGCCGAGGACACCACCTTCCGCAAGGTCGTCGAGGCGTTCGCTTTGCTCGCCGGCGAGACCATGTCCGTGGCGATGTTCTTCGTGCTGACGCTCTGGATCAAGGGAGACAGCCTCACCAAGTTCACCGTTGCCAACCAGCTTGCAACGAAGGCGCGAAACTATTTCCTCCTGGACATGTTCGTTCCAGCGGCGATCGTCTGCTTGCTGGCCGGCGGCCTGCTGTTGCGATTCGGGCTCGCTTGGGCGACGCCACTCCGCAGCTTTGCACGGCGGCTCTCACCGCTCCTGTTGGTCGGCTTCCTCCCCGTCTTGTTTCGCTGGCAAAACTGGCACGGAAGAGAGCTCGCTCTGTTCGCATTGGCCGCGTTGCTGATGTGGATTTGCCGCCGAACGGTGAAGCTCGCGCTGTCGGAGCCCCCTTGGCCCGTCGGCGCCTGGGCGGGGCGATTCGCGCGCAAGTTGCGTCCGAACGAAAAGGTCTCCGCCCTGCTGCCAACGCTGGCGGTCAGCCTGTCTGCCGCTGCGTACGCGACATACTTTGCGTACATCACGATCGAAGATCACTACAAGCTCGGCACCTGCGGCATGGACCTGGCTTTGGAGACCAACCTGCTCTGGAACTTGCTGCACGGTGATGGGCCGCCTTTCAAATCCTCACCGATAGCGCCGGACCCAAACAACATCCATTTCGGCTTTCACGCCACGGTATTCTCGTACCTGCTGGTCCCCTTCTATGCCATCTACCAGCGCGCGGAGACCCTGCTCGCACTGCAATCTGCGCTGGTCGGCGCCGCTGCGCTGCCGTTGTATTGGTTCGCGCGGCGCCACGTCGGCCGCTGGCCGGCGGCGATCATCGCGATGGCGTACCTGCTCCATCCGGGTGTTCAAGGGTCGAACCTTTACGACTTCCACTATCCGCCCCTCGCACCGTTTTTCGTTTGGCTGGCGCTCTACGCGTTCGAAGCGAAAAAAGATTTGCTGGGTGCCGTCGCCGTCGCCGTGACCCTGACCATCCGGGAGGACGTCGCCGCCAGTGTGGTGATCGTCGGAGGCTACCTGGCTATCTGGGGCAGGCGGCCCAAAGCCGGCGCGCTGATCATGCTGGTCGCCGTCGTGTACGCAGGGCTACTAAAATTCGTGCTCATGCCGGCGGTGGCCAAGACACCGACGTTCATGTGGATCTACGGAACGCTGATGCCCCCCGGCGAGTCGGGATTCGGGAACGTGATCAAGACCATCATCGGCAACCCGAGCTACACCCTCTCGACGCTGATCGTCGACCGCAAAATCGCCTACTTCATACAACTTTTGGCGCCGCTCGCCTTTCTACCGCTGATGCGCGGCCTCGGGTGGTTCTGCTTGCTCCCAGGTTTGATGTTCAGCCTGTTCACCGCGCACGAGCCGCTGTACACGTTGGGGTTTCAGTACGCGGCCCACTACACGTCTTACATTTTCCTCGGGCTAGTGTTCGCCTTGTCCGAGCAGGCGCGGCCACACCACCCCGGGGATCGAGAAGGCGGCGTCCGGCGGATTGCCTGGCTAGCGAGCCTCGTCTTCGCCACGCTCGTGTTCAGCTACCAGTATGGTGTGGTGTTTCAACAGAACGTCGCCAAGGCCGGCTTCGATCCGGTCAAGCTCGGAATCACCGAAACCGATCGCAAGCGCAACGGCTGGTTGCAGGAGGCCATTGCGATCATCCCCCCCGACGCGAAGATCTCGGCATCCGAACGGGTCGTTGCGCACGTGGCGAACCGCGAAGACGCCTATCGGATCGCGGAGTACGTCAACGACGCAGAGTATATCCTGGTAGACCTGCGAACGCTGCGCGGCGACGAGAAGAAGCTTTTCAGGGAAAATTTGGGCCCCCGGGGAGACTTCGGGGTGATCCACGTCTTCGGGGACATCGTGGTCGCCCGGCGCGGCGCTCCGCATGATCAGAACCTGCTGGTACTGAGGCGCACCGGTCGGTGACTGGGCGATGCGGCCGCCAGTTTGACAGCGTCCGCACAACAGAGCAGCATTGAACACGATGGATACCGGGAGCAGCGGCGAAGCGAAGTTCGATGCCTATGCTCAGGACTACTCGACGCTGCACCAAGAAAGTGTCGCGGCGAGCGGCGAACCCTCCGATTACTTCGCCCGCTACAAGCTCGCCTGCCTCGAGCGTTGGCTAAAACCACAGCTCGAGTCGCCTGTGCTCGACTTCGGTTGTGGAACCGGTTCGTTGACGCGGCACTTGGTCCACCGTTGCAGTGAAGTGCACGGTTATGATCCTTCGCAGCAGAGCTTGCATGAAGCCAGGAAGGGCTCGCCGGGGGCCACGTTCTTCAATGCTGCCTCGGAGCTTTCAGACGGGCACTACGGATTGGCCGTCCTGTCCGGTGTGCTGCACCACGTGCCACCGGCAGAGCGGCTGAATGTGCTCTCCGTCGTACACTCCAAGCTGGCGCCAGGGTCTGGGCGACTGGTCGTCTTCGAACACAACCCTTTGAATCCGTTGACCCGCAAAGCGGTGGCCGACTGTCCCTTCGACGACGATGCCGTGCTGCTCTGGCCGCGCGAAGCGAAGCGCCTGCTACGCAACGCAGGCTTTCGCAACGTGAAGCGGCACTTCATCGTGTTTTTTCCGCGGTTGCTCGCGAGCCTACGAGGGCTCGAGCCCTATCTGGGTGCCTGCCCTTTGGGAGCTCAGATGATGTTGATCGGGACTAAGCCGGCGGCTCACCCGTAGCGTCGGCGGTCCGAGGAGCCGGATCCTGGCCCGGTACGTTGAGGTGCGTCGCTTCGATGTACAGCGGGCGGCGTTTGACCTCTTCGTAGATGCGGCCCACGTACTCGCCGAGCACGCCGATCATCAAGAGCTGAATGGATGAGCTGAAGCTCACCAAGATCATGATCGCCGTCCACCCAGGCACCACGCGATGCAACACTACATTCCCGTAGAGTGCCCAGAGCCCCGTACACACGGCAGTCAGCCCGGCGAGCACCCCCAGCCAAGTCGCGATGCGCAGCGGGAAGGTCGAAAACGACGTGATGCCATCCAGCGCAAAGCGCATCATTTTTGTTAACGGGTACTTCGTTTCACCGGCGAAGCGCGGCTCGCGGTCATAGTACACGGCGGTCTGCCGAAACCCGATCCAAGCCACCATTCCGCGAACGAAGCGGTGACGCTCACGCAGGGCGCGCACGGCCAAAACGGCGGGTCGGCTCATCAGACGAAAATCCCCCGCGTCGAGCGGGACGGAGATGTTCCCGAGCAGCGCGCGAAAAAGACGATAGAAAAGCGCCGCCGTCGCACGCTTGAAGAACGTCTCGCCGCTGCGCTTGCGGCGAACGCCGTAGACCACGTCCCAGCCTTCGCGCCACTTTTGAATCATCTGGCGCACGACCTCGGGCGGGTCCTGTAGGTCAGCATCCATGATCACCACGGCTTCTCCGGCGGCGTGATCGAGGCCGGCAGTGATGGCCATCTGATGCCCGAAGTTACGAGCAAACCGCACCACCTTGAAGCGGGGCTCGGAGTCGGCCATCTGCTCGAGGAGCGCGAAGGAGCGATCCTTGGAGCCGTCGTCGATGAAGATCACTTCCCAGGACTCGACGGCGGATTCGAGCTGCGACAGCACTTCGCGAAGGCGCCGATCGAGCTCGGGGATCACCGCTTCCTCATTGTAGATGGGGATGACGAGCGAGAGCACCGGCGTTTTCATGCGCTGCACCACGAGCGCGTGCAGGCTATCATTTCGGCCCAGGCAGCGCGACGTCCCCATCGGGGCCCCGCCCCAGCGGCCCCTCTCGGTGCCCGCGCCGCCGGCAGCGACCCAGCGACGGCGAGCGCCAACATCAGCTCACCGCCGAGCAAAGTCGGCTTCTTTGAAGGGCCGTCGTGAGCCCCGGGGCAGGACGGCCGTCACCGGGCTATACTCGCGGCGCCATGGCGCTGAGCCTACCCGACCTCGACCGACTGGAGCGCGACAAGCTCGTCGACAGCAGGGGCATCAGCTTCAAAGAGCTGCGGCGCAGCCTGAAACCCAACTACCTGCGCGTCTGGTTCGACATCGTCGCTGGCTACGTCGTTCTTGGGTTGATCATCGCCGGGGTGATCTGGCTCGATACCGCCTATCCGCGCGCCTTCCCGTTCATCGCAGTGGGCGGAGGGCTCTGCATCGGCTACACGCTCGCCTACACGCAGCTCTTCTTCCATGAAGCCGCGCATTTCAACCTCGCCCGGAGGCGCGCACTGAACGATTTCTTGGCGGACGCGGTGTTGGGAGCGATCACGGGGCAAAGCATCAAAGCGTATCGCGTGGTGCACATGGACCACCACCGGTTGCTTGGCACCACGGCGGATACGGAGCACAGCTACTTCGACGCGCTCCGACCGCGGTTTCTGATCGAAGGGCTAACCGGTGTGCGGCTGCTGCGGGTCATCCTGGGGCGGCGTCAGCACGTGGGCGCCAAAAGCGAGAGCCGGGCTGACGTGGCCAGCGGCGCTCGACGGATGCTCGCGCTGGGCCTCCTCATCAACCTGGCGATCCTGGCTCTGGCCTTTTGGAGCCGCTGCTGGTCTCTCTTCTTCGCCTGGCCGTTTGGGATGGTCGTGGTCCTTCCAGCGGTCACGTCGCTGCGGCAGTTGCTCGAACACCGTAGCTTCGACGCCGCTTCCTCCGTCGACTACCATGCCGTCGATCATGGGGCGAACACCCGCATGTTCGGGAGCGGCCCAATCGCCAGCACGCTCGGTGGCGCTGGATTCAACCGGCACCTGTTGCACCACTGGGACCCGCAGCTCTCGTACACTGCATTTCCCAAGCTCGAGGCCTTTTTGCTGGATACCGAGGCCGCGCCGATCATCGCCCGCGCCACCACGACCTACGGCCGCGCGCTAATACGATTGATGCAAGCACCATGATTCAGCCCGTCACAAAAAACGTGGCGACCTCCCCCGCCTGCCTCGCCTGCGGGGGAGCCCGATCCGAGCCTTGGACGGTCGCTCGCGACGTCGAATACCACACCACCAGCGACGTCTTTACCTACCACCGCTGCGATCATTGCGGCGTTCTGTTCATCGATCCGGTCCCCGACGGACGACTGGCCGAAATCTACCCTGGCAACTACTACTCCTACGCGGCGCCGGGCGGCTCACCGGTTCACGCGGTCAAGAGTCTGCTCGACCGGCGCTTCTTCCGGGCGATCTTGGGTCGCTTGCAGGGCGACGAGCTCAGCGTCCTCGACGTCGGCGGCGGCGCTGGCTGGGAGCTCGCGGCGCTCCGATCTGCCGACGCCCGCGTCAAACACACTCAGGTCGTTGACCTCGATCCCCACGCGCAGAAACTGGCCGAGCAAAACGGCCACACCTACTACTGCGGTCGCATCGAGGATTTCGACTCCGAGCGGCGCTTCGACTTGATCGTCCTGCTGAACCTGATCGAGCACGTGCGTGACCCTCGCGAAGTCCTGCGCAAGGTCAAGGATCTCCTCTCGCCCGGCGGCATCATCTTGATCAAGACGCCGAACTGGCAGGCCCTGGACGCCAAGGTGTTCAGACAGAACAGCTGGGCCGGACTGCACTGCCCACGCCACTGGGTCCTCTTTACTCGCGAGAGCTTTCGTTCACTCGCGGAGGATGTCGGGCTCAACGTCGAAGCGGCAACCTACACCCAAGGAGCCCCCTTTTGGACCGCCAGTGTGCTGGCCTGGCTGGCCGAGCGCGGCTGGGTGCACATCTCCAGCGAGCGCCCGGTGGTCTATCATCCCCTGTTCGGGCCCCTTGCAGCCCTATTTGCGGCCTTCGACTTCGTGCGGCGACCCTTCGCGAAGACGTCGCAGATGTTTTTTGTTCTTCGGCTTGCAAACTTTCGTCGTGGTCGCCTGGCCACCTGATCAGCGTTTTCAAACGAGATACCACAGCACCTGAGGAACCGATGTCGAGCCGGTACTTCGAGGGAGTGGGACCAGCGTAGCGCCTCTGACCCACTCCCTCGACGCACTGCTACTTGTAGAACCTGGTCCAAACGTTGCGGAAGCCTCCGCTCGGCTCCTCCCAAGTCTCGTAGATCTCACCATTCGATGCGATTCCAAGAAGGTGTAACCTCCCATCAGTAATTCGCCCAGTTGCGAGCGAAACAAATCCAGTCGTGTTGATCGGATTGGGCGCACCGAAGGTGGTCCACCCGGACCACGAACTGCTGTTCAATCGCGTCCTAGTCATGTAGACGCCATTACCGTTCACTGCCTGAAGATGGATGCGACCGTCGTCGAGCAACCCCGAGGAGACCGCAACAAAACCGCCTGACGAGGTACCAAGGGATTGCGGCGTCGCGAAGCTGGCATCGTTACCCCATGTGTGAACCATCCCGGAGGCTGACGCAATGAACACGACGGACATACCGCTCCATCGAACAGCGGAAATGGCGGTGGCACCTGACTGCGTTCCGAGGTTGACCCAGCTCGCCCATACCGAGCTGGACCCTCCAGTCTTGTATGTCGTGTACAGAATATTGTTGGTGCCGAGCACAAAGAGTTGGGTTCGATTGCCTTGGCCGCCTGTCACGGCGACATCCTTGATGGTTGTCGGCGTGGATTGGGTGGACCACGAACTCGTCCAGCTTCCTCCAACTGAGTTCTGCCACTTATGGCGGAGCACGCCCGCCGAATTGATCACCCAAACGACCTCGCGATTGTCCTCAAGATTGCTGGCAGCGATCTTGCGCGCATTGGAGAATGCCGAATCGAATGCGTTCCATGGCGTCCAGTCCGAGTTTGCTGCCGTCGTTACCTTCGAGCGTTCTGCTACGAGCGTCCAGTCGCGATCCGTTGCCCATACGCGGTTGCGTCCGTTCGACAGGTAGGAGGTCGCCAGGCCGCCAGGATTGTCAGGAGCGAAAGCAAACATGCGTCCATTGGCGGCAGTGTTGCCATTGCTACCGGCGCAAGGCGAAGTTCCATTTCCCGACTGAATGCCCCACAAAGTTCCGTCGGAAGAGAACAACGGACCTCCAGACACCCCGGCAACAGCGTCACAATCGTGACGCATAGCGAATCCATCATCGAGAATGTTAACCGTGCAGCTATCTTCCCGTCCCGGCCGATTTATATATATATCAGAGTGATACCCCATCAAGCTTACATCTCCAGGCGACGAAAGCCAGCTACGGCTCATCGCTTGGTAGTCCGCCCCCAGCGCCGCAGCAAGATTCGTATTAACGGTTAACAAAGCCCAGTCAGATGATGCGGTTTGGTTACCGTCAAATTCTTCCGCTTGCACGACGCGCGTCACATCGACGGCAGCCACCGGTCCTTGTCCAGAGACCACAATCCCAAACTGCGGCTCGAATGAAAGCTTCGTAGGCGCCAACGAGTCCACACAGTGTGCCGCGGTCATGACTTTCGTTGGAGCGATAACGACACCTGAACAGGCCGGGCTACCGTCGATGAGCACACGACCCACCGCGCCGTTCGGATTGGTAAGGGCTGTAACTGAAGAGCGGTCGTCGGTATCGCATTGAACGGCCTCCGTCGTCGTACCCAGGGTGCCCGAGTAGTCGCCGCCCTCGAAGGCGCAGCCCGCAAGGACCCAAAGACAGGCGAAGCTCGCCACTTGATTGGTTCTAGCTTTGACAAATTTCACAGTTGACATAGTTGACTCCAGCTACTGGGTGAGACAGGCGATTTTTTAGTCCACGTGAGCCGTATCTACCACACTATTAAGTGAGCGAAGATGCTGCTAACGCAATTCTAACGTCGCCGGGAGGTTTTTCCCGCGACGGCCTTGTACCCACCCCGCTGATAGCAGACCACTGCCCTGCCGACCGTCGGCCGGATGCACCAAGCGCACGAGCGTGTCCTCGCGCGTCCGCGCAGCACTTGCCGTGCTATCGACCGGCGCGCACACACCTGCAGCGACCGTACGATTCCCCCCAGACCCCATGCCCACCATGTGACAACGAAACTTTGGGCGGCATTGTTATCCCTTTCCATTCTTTGATTAATTATTTGCACTTAAGCTCCGACTAGACACGTTCGCGTCTTCTGAGTGGTTTGGGGCAAACTTCTTCGAAGCAGACTTATAGGGCTCGCCGTTGCCACATGACGAAGCGAGGCGCTCCAGCGCTAACGCAAACCTAACGCAAATGTCCCTCCGTGGCGCTTCGCGTCAACGACTCACGCTTCGACACAACCGCAGAGCGACTGGCTGCGCGAACCGCTGTTTTGGCTTGCTCTTCCTTGCGCGTTCGAGGTATTGTTCCCGTACGAATTTCGAACTTGCATGCAGTGGGGCGACGATGCAGGCGGCGAGGAGTTTCCTGAAGGAGAGCGACGATTGACCCGCACGGGTGAGAACACTCCTCACGTTTGCATGATAGCCGGATTCGACGAGCGAGACCGGGCTGTGTTGGCGCAGTGGGTTGCGGCTCTGGCTTGGACTACTCGGTTCGCCGCCGCGGATGCTATGCCGGGCACGAGTGCAGGCGCGAGCGCACTTATCTGGAACGAGCCGGCTGGTGCACAGGCTCGTTGGGTTGTCGAATACATCAGGGCGTGGGCCGCTGCCGAGGTCCGGGTGCTCTGCCAGCTCCGGGCGACGCCGGTCGCACTTGCATTGCGGAGCGGTGCCGTCGACGCACTCAATAGCGTCTCGCCGTTCGAGCTGCTCGAGCGGACTCGGCTGATGTTGCAAGAGGAGAGCTCGCAATCTGGGACGTTTTTGGCCGTTGGGCAGGTGAAGGTTTCGCTGACCACGGGCGAAGTGGTGCAAGGAGGACGGCGTCAGTCCCGCCTGACGCACACTCAGCTCAAGGTTTTCCGCTACCTGGTGGATCGCCCAGGTGAGTTTGTGGCGACTTCTGCGCTTCAAAAGGAAGTTCTGTGTAGCCACGGAAGTGGCGGCGCAGTCCGGTATCACATCTGCAGGATCCGGCGCGCTCTCGGCGAGTCCGGCGGGGCCATCGAGGAACGGAGGCGGTTTGGCTACCGTTTCTACACACCCTGTTCGATTGGCGCTGCTTCGGAAGGAGAGCTTGTCGGTGACGCTGACGTCCGATTGGTGGGGGATCGGGGGGGACGCAAGGGAGGTTGATCCGCCAGCGGTGGAACGCGCAGTTCGGCCGCGCTCGCAAGCCGCCGGGGTGGTGCGAGCCGGATGTTCAGCCCTCCTGCGGAGGGTCGGCAGTGACCAAATCCGACACGCACCCTCCAGGCATCCCGGCGCCCTCGCCGGCCTCGTTGCACGCCCCTTCGCTGAAAAACCACCGCCCCTGCTCGAACCCGATCGAGCGCTCGTCGACCGACACCAGCTCGAGCTCCTGGCGGCACGCCCAGGGGTGCTGGTCGGTGGGTTTGCTGGTGGGCGTCGCGGGGCCGAACAGGCGGATGTCTTCGGCGAACTGCCGGTAGTGCAGCGCCAGCGGCGGGCCGCCGGAGACGCGGCGCCAGGTGCCCATCGGGGCGCCGGGTTCGAGCGGCTCGAACTGAAAGGCGTGGCAGGTGACATCGCCGGGCACCCGCCAGTACAGGGTGGCGCGGCTGCGCTGCAAGGCAGCGAGTGTCTCTCCTGGGAGTGCGTCGCAGAAGTAGTTGAGCAGGCGCTCTTCGGTGACGACCTTGTCGAACTCGAGCGCGCCCTCCTTGTAGGCGCCGGAGTACTCCTCCTCGAAGGCCTCGATCTGGCCGAGGAGCTTTTGCACGCTGCGGAGCGGCATGCTCGCGCCGCAGCGCGCGTCGCGCAGAAAGTCGATGGGCAGAACGCCGAGGCTCATCGAGCCGGCACGTTGTTCGGCGGCCAACAGCTGCCGCAGGCGCGCCGTATCGAGCTCGTCGCAGCCGCACTGGGGCAGCGCGCCGAGCACCGCGTCGCGCAGGGCGCTCCAGCGACGGCGCGGCGGCAGTCCCTTCACCGACGCCGCAGCGTCGTGCAACGCGGAGCACTTCGAGAAGGTCGCGAACGCTTCGAGCGCCAGCGTGTGCCGGCGCTCCGGATCGCGCTCGGCGAGCAGGCGGGCGCTGAAGTCGCCGTCCTCCGCCGACGGCGGGAGCGTCCGGAACAGGAGCTTGGCGCGCACGGCCTTGGGCAGAGGCGCGAGGTAGGCGCGCAGGGTCTGGATGTCGACGTCGCGGGCCGCCGCGATGAAGAGGGTGGTGGCGCCGGCGGCGCTCAGCCGCTCGGCGACCACCGGCGGCTCGGCGCGCTCGCCGTCGAACGTCGCGCCTGCCGCGGTCAGCTCGAGCACGGGGCCGCTGCCCGGCACGCCGCCGAGGGTCGACTCCGGCAGGTGGATCTCCGGCGGCCCCAAGGTCTCGGCGGGTAGCGACGCCGTGAACGCGACCAGCTCCGCTTTGCGCGGCTCGCAGTGGGGCCCCTGAGGCTCGAACTGCGCAACCGGTGTCCCCGTCGGCTGCGGCCGGCAAGCCACCAAGGGTCCAAGAAGCGCCAACCATCGCGCCGTTCGAAAGCGGAGCATGCGCTCGGTTTTTCCCGGGGCACGGGCAAGCGTCAAGCCCGCACTGCTCTGACACTCGGATCCCTACGGAAGGTGGTAGCCTGCGCGAACTGGAGCGGCGACCTTTTGCGCCAACCCCACGCCCGAATGAAGCCTCCCCCATCGAAGCACGGCTCGGGTTGGATCGCGGTTTGTGTCGCCGTATTTTTGGGCGGCGTTGTCGCAGCGGCCGTGGGGTGGCAGCGGTACGCCGAGTACCCGGAAGCGCCCCTCGACGTCCGGCTGGAGGACGCGCCGAAGCACATGGACGGAAACCCCTGGGTCACGATCACCGACGCAAGCTGGCAGTGCGATCACCCCATCCACCCGCTGCGCAGCGATTCCCGACAGATCGCGCTGTGGCGTACCAACGCCAACGTGGTCGTCATCGCTGACTTCGAGGGGAACATGCGCTGCGCCGACCTCACCGCCCGGCACGCCCGGGGCACGCTCGACGTGCTGCCGCGGAGCTCGCCGTACTTCCAGGACCTGGTCGCCAATGGGCTCAGGGTCGCGCCAGGCGTCACGGTGCTCTTTCTGTGTGCTTACTGTGGGCCCCGCAACGAGCTGGCGCTCGTCCTTTTCGGGATCCCGCTAGCGCTGATTTCTCTGGGGGTCGCGGTACACCTCGCCCGCAGGTCCTGGCGCTGATCGCCGCTGCCCTCTAAACTAGATCGTCTCATTTTCCGCGACAAACGCTCTGCGCTGCAAACCGCTGGTCGCTCTAGATCCTCGGATCCTCCGGCGGATCACGCTCAGGGCGCGCCAGCGATCACGACAGTGGCGACGGCGCGAGCTGGCAGGCGCAGGGCGCCGCTGGCGTCAGCGGCTTGCCAGCGTTTGGAGCGGCCGGGCCGGTAGGTGGTGACGTACGCTTCACGTGCGGTGGCGGCGAAGCTGCCGCTGTCGAGCTGGACGTCGATCGGGCGATGGCTGGTGTTGAGCAGCACGACGGTGAGCCGGCTCGCGCCGGGGGCCAGGTAGGCCGATGCGAGGAGCTTGCCGTCGCTGGTCTCGGCGCCCACCCGCGTATCCCCCGGATCGGTGTACCGGGCGAAGTGGCGCATCGAGTAGTAGTGATCGCGCGGGGCGGGCTTGCGCCCCTTCATCGTCACCAACCCCTTGGTATCGACCCAGATCAAGTCCCAGTAGAGCCACGCGGCGACGCCCTCGGTCACCAGCGAGTGGTGCATCAGCCAGGCGGTCTCGAAGCCGCCGTCGATGCCCTGGTCTTCGTCGGTGTTGAACTCGGTCTGAAACAGCGGCTTGTCCGTGGCCTGCGCCACCGCGCGCAGCTCGTCGAGGAAGGAGTCGGGGCCGGGATCTCGCCAGTCCCACATGTCGTCGTCGCCGCGCTCGTACAGGTGGTGCGCCACGCCATAGACCAGCTCGCTGTTCATCCCCGCCAGGTATTTCTGCACTCGGTCGTAGTGGACGCCGAGCACCTCGGGCCCGAGGATCTTCGGCGGCGCGTCGAGCGCGGACACCTTCCGGTGAAAGGCCTCCAGCGCCTTGCCGTACCCGGGGTACTCGGCGGTCTCCTCCGGCTCGAACTTGCAACCCTCCCAGTCGGGCGGCAAAAAGCTCGGCTCGTTCTGCATGCTGACGAAGTCGGGCGCGAGCCCGATCGAGCGGTAATGCTCGATGGAGCGCGCCCACCAGTCGGCGAACGCTTCGTAGACGAAGCTGCCGCCTTCTTTCTTGAGGGTGCAGTCGGGGTTGCTCTTGCACTTCTCCTTGCCGCTGGCCTTGAGCCCGGCGGGCGGGGACCACGAGGTCAGGAGCAGCTTCGGAGGGTGGCCGAGCGCCTTGCTCGCACGCTGAAAGATGTCGACCTCCTGCTTGAGGTTTCCGTCGCCAGGGTCGCTGCGCTCGAAGCGGTTGCGGAAGCGCAGGATGTCGAGGCCGAGCTCCGGGAACAAAAGCTCGTACAGGCCAGGTTCGTCGTTGAACGCCACCTGCTCGAGGTACCAGGCGATGGACGCGCCGAACCCTTCGAGCACCTGGAAGCGCTGCTCGGGCTTCAGGGTGACGGTGGCGCTCGTCGCCGGTGCGTTCGGGTCGAGCGGCGGGTTGGCGGCGTACTGACCCGCTCCGGGCGCCCGCGCGCTGCGACCGACGCAACCGTTCGAGAGGGCGCCGGCGACCAGTACCGAGCAGGCGGCGGTGAGCAGGACACGTCGCATCCGAATCTCCTGAAATCGAGGGGGTGGCAGCGATACCATAAAGCGCCCGGGGCCCTCCAGAGCCGGCGCTCCGGGCGGAGCCGGGATGGCATTTTCGCCACCCCCCTCGTTCGGGCGGAAACGGCTACGCTTTCTGGCGCCCAGCGGCTGCAACTGGAACCAGCGCCATCGCTGAGGCTGCTCGTCGCGCGGCCCGAAACGTCATCCGTACCGTGAAGAGATTGCCATGACGTCCCCGCTTCCTCTTTGGCTTCTGCTCGCAGCGACGGGTGTCGCAATCGTCGCCTGCTCTGAAGACACTCCGAGCGGCCCCAAGGGTACGGACGCCGGCGCGGCTGGGACCGGCGGCGGCGGGCTGGGCGGAGCTGCCGGCAGCGGCGGCATCCCCACCAATCCGGCGGGCGGCGCGGCCGGCTCGGGTGCGGGCGGCGGCAGCGGAGGCTCCGGCGGCAACCCCGGCAGCGGCGGGGCGGCTGGCGTCGCGGGAGCAACGGCGGCCGTGTCGCTCGAAGACTTCGCGCGACGGTGGGCGGAGGCCCAATGCTCGCGACTGGAACGCTGCGCGACCATCGAAGGCGTGCGGCTGCTCTACCCGCACGACGACTGCCAGGCGCAGTACGAAGCGCGGTTTCGCGAGCAATCCCTGTCCGCGATCGCAGCAGGCGTCGAACGCGGGAGCATCGTCTATCACCCCGAGCGGGCGGTCGGCTGCAGCGAGGCCGCCGCCGCGCAGCCATGCGGTGAGCTGACCGCCTATCCCGCCGCTTGCCGGTTGGCGTTCGAAGGCCAGATCGCTCCTGACGAGGCCTGCTCGACGACGCACGAGTGCGCCGGCGAAGGAGCTCACTGCGTCGGCGGTTGCAGTGGCGTGTGCACGCTCCTCGGCCTGGTGGGCGACGCGTGCGCGTCGCCGAGCGACTGCGAGCCCGGCTTGAGCTGTGAGGACTCGGTTTGCGCCCATCTCCCCCCGCGCTCGACCTGCAGCCGGGACGGCGACTGCCTCCCGCTCCAGGCCTGCCAGGGCATCGACGGCTCGGAGATCTGCGTCGACTACACAGAAGCGTTCACGGTGGCTGAGAGCGCACCGTGCCTCGTCTCCACCCGCTTTCTATGCGCGCCCGGGCTCAGCTGCGCGGTGGTGAACGAACAGGCGGATCAAGCCTGCGTCGGTGCGGTCGCTTCGGGCGCCGAGTGCTTGGTGTCCTTTCCCGACCATTGCCCGAACGACGAGTGGTGTGATCCGGAGCTGCACGAAGCGAACCATCGCGGCGTGTGCGTGCCCCTGCCCCTCGACGGTGAGCCGTGCGCGCCAAGCCCGCTCGATCGGGAGGTGCTCGACCGCTGCGGCCCGGGGCATGTGTGTCTGAGCCAGGTCTGCCGGCGTCTGGCCGTCGTCGGGGAGCCGTGCGTGCAGAGCGGGCAGTGCTTCAGCGGGCGCTGCGACACCGCGTCGAACCGCTGCGTCGCAGCGTGCGCTGCGCCATGATCCGATTCACGGCGACACCGGTCGCACGAGCGGTGGCGGTGAGAGCCGCTCGGCGCGGTAGGTGCCGAAATCGGGAGGGAGCTGAAACTCCCAGACCACGGCGCCGTCCGCCTTGGCCACCTCGAAGACGCGGCTGCGCGCGTCGGGGCCGCGCACGCCGGCCGTGACCAGCACGTTGCCGTTCTCGAGCCGGTCTGCGTCCCCCCAAAACGGAAGGTAGAACTCGTTCGTGTACCAGGCGTCGACCGTGAAGGTGCCGGGGAACTCCCAGACCAGGGTCGCGGTCTCGGTGGTCGCGTCCAGCTGAAACTCCAGCACGCGCGAACGGTAGCCATTGGTGTTCTCTCCGACCATGCCGCTCCACCCCCCGTTGTCGAAGAACAGGATCGTGCCATCGTCGTGGATTTCGGGATCGTGGATGTCGCTGAACTGGGAGCTCTCCGGGACGAACGCGATGTCACCCAGGGTCTCGGCCCCGTAGCTCGCGGGCAGGTGCCAGACCAGGCTTGGGTTTTGGTAGGTCGTCTTGATCAAGCCGAGCCAGCGGCAGCTCATGTAGACGGCGTTGTTCGGGATGTCGACGGTCACCGAGTTGCCGTGGCACCAGTCTCCCGACGCTCCCGGTGGAGCTGGGAGCACGTCGCGCAAATCCACGCTCCACACGACCTCCAGGTCGGGCGTGAGCTCTTCGAACACCGGCGCGGTCACGCCGCCAGCGCTCACGTCGCGCTGGATCACGTAGTTGCCGTTCGGGAGCTTGCCGGCGTGATGACTGAGCGAGCCCGCGCCGCCGCAGGTCACGTCGTCACATTCCCAGACCACGTTCCCGGCCAGGTCCACCTCGCGCGGCGACTCCCCGCCGCTTTGACCATAGCCTACCGGACCGAACAGCACGCCGCGGTCGGTCGGGTCGACCGACACGGCACCGCCGATGTCCGGGGAGCTGCCGTTGATGTGGTACCACACGGGCAACCCGTCGCCGTCATACATGACGGCCATCGCGGGCTCGTTCGAGCGCGCGTTCGCGGTCCCATTGCCGACCTGCACGTTCATCAGCGTCCAGCCCGGCTGGGCGCGCGCCGTGTCGTGCGCCGTCACCTCGCCCACCGGGACGACCGCGGGCAAGCTCGCCGTCGTGAACGAGCCCTCGGCCGAGACGGAGCCCGCGCTGTTGCTCGAGATGGCGCGGATGAGGTAGTCCTCTTCCGCGTGCATGCCGATCACGAGCACGCGGTGATCGGTCGTCAGCGTGGGGTCCGCGATCTCCCACTGATACTCCCCCACCCCGAACTCCACCTCGGAGTGAGCTGGGATGTCGGTGGTCCAGCTCACGAACGCCGACAGGACATTGTTCGGGTTCGGCTCGATCATCAAATTCGTGATCGCCGTCGGCGCGGTGCCCGGGTCGGGCTGCCCGCCGGTGCTCGTCGTACTGCCAGACGACCCACCGGTGGCGCCAGCCGTACCCCCGCCGGTACCCCCAGACGCCACGCCGCCGCTGCCTGGCGGCGTGCCGCCAATGCCGGCAACGCCTCCGGAGCCTCCGGTGCCCCCAACAGAGCCAGCGGCGCCGCCCGTGCCTCCGTTGCTCGCTCCCGGATCGCCGCCCATGGCGCCGCCGCCTGCCTCGTCGCTGCACGCCCACTGGACGCTCGCAGCGAACCCCACCATCAGCAATCCCCGCCCACAAACGCGCGCTTTCATCTTCACCGGCTCGGTTGGAGGTGATCGTCAGCGTGCGGCGAATCGCCGCAGCGTTAAGTGTTCCGAGCGCTTGGATGCGGCTCTCTTCGCGCGAGACTTCCGCAGGCGGTGCCGCGCTCACGCCGTACGCCGCGCTTTTGGCGCGTGTTCGTCACCCGTGAAGCTGGGCTCAGATTTTCTGGTGGTCTCGTCAGCTGGCGGGGAAAAGGCATTGGGATATGGCCTTTCCAGCGCGGTCGGCACCTCGATGACGCTCAGCCCAAGCCCATTAGCGAGCCCAAGGCTTCGCTCGTGACGACCAGCGCCACCAACGCCGCCATCATCCACAAGACTCCCACGACGAGTCCGCCGAGCGACCGCCGCGACTTCGAAAAGTGAACGGGGATCGCCAGCAAGCCGAAGACGACGATCGCCGACCAGAAGCTCGCGTCGTTCCAGGTGCGGGCGACCTGGCGCGGCGACAGGCGCGAGAGATCCCGCCGCACGATCCACCACGGCAGCAGGATCTGCAGCACGAGCTGCACGCAGAACAACACGACCTCGTCCACGGCGCGACGAGGCTAGCGCAACGCATTCTGGCGTGCAGGCCTTTCACTCGGCCGGCGCACGCACCCAAGCTGGCGTTGCGCCTCAGGGTGGCAGGCTGCCCCGTCCACACCGCGCTCGAACGAGCTCGAGTCGAGGCGACCGGCCTCGCTTGCGGATCTCGCGAACGGTTCAATATTCGATAGATGATGGGCAATCATTTCGAGCAGCCCGCAGAGCTCGAGGTGCTCCCGAGGGGCGATGCGCCCGCTGCCTTCGAGAAACATTCGGAGCAGATCGACATGGAGCGCCTCGGACGCATTCTCGGCCTCGCCGTCCGGGCGATGGATGACGAAAATATTCCCTACGCGCTGATCGGCGGCGTGGCTTCGAGCGGGCTCGGCCGGCCCCGGACCACCCACGACATCGATCTGTTCGTGAAGCCGCACGACGCCGAGCGCGCGCTCCAGGCGCTGGCGGCCCGCAGCTTCGACGTGGAGCGGACCGACCACAAGTGGATCTACAAGGGCTTCAAGGACGGTATCCAGGTCGATGTGATCTTCAACACCGTCGGGGGCATCTACCTTGATCGGGAGATGCTCGAACGCGCCGTCGAAGGGGAATTCGAAGGTCAGGCGGTGCGCTTCGTGCCGCCGGAGGATCTTTTGATCATCAAGGCGCTGGTGCACGACGAGGCCACGCCGCGGCACTGGTTCGACGCGCTCGGCATCCTGGCGGCGACCGACCTCGACTGGGACTACTTGGTGCGCCGCGCGCGGCGGGCCCAGCATCGGCTTTTGTCGCTCTTGCTCTACGCGAAGTCCATCGACATCTTCGTGCCGAACCGCGTGATCCGCGCGCTGTTTTTGCGAACCTACGAGAGTTGAACGACCATGCCCGCATCGAGCAGCTCCGGAGTCGAGACGAACTACCTGGTCGCGCGGATCTCGGCCGCGCTCGCCACCGACGACCGCACCCACGCGCTCGACGTGCGGGTCTCATTGAACGGCGGGACGGTCTTCTTGCTGGGTCAGGTCGCATCCGAGCAGCGCCGCCTCTTGGTCGAGGCGGTGGCGCGCGAGGTCCTGCCGCCCGACACCAGCTTGGTCAACGAAGTATGCGTACAGATCTTCAACGAGCCGACGGAACCCGAAATGCTGGGGTGATCCGCGTCGCCGCCGTGGGCGATATCCACGTCGGCAAGGACACGCGCGGGCTGTTTCCACAAGAGCTGGAGCACCTGCCGGATCGGGCGGACCTGCTGCTTTTGGCCGGCGATCTGACGCAGCACGGCTTCGGGTCGGAGGGCAAGCTCGTCGCAGACACCTGTGCCGGGATCTCCATCCCGGTGGTGGCGGTCCTGGGCAACCACGACTACCACCAAGGTCAACAGGACGAGATCCGAGCCCACCTCGAGCGGGTGGGCGTGTGCGTGCTCGAGGGCGAGAGCGTCACGTTCACGGTCGGAGCGCGCCGGGTCGGCATCGCGGGCGTGAAGGGCTTCGGCGGCGGGTTCACGGGCGCGTGCGCGAGCGAGTTCGGCGAAGACGAGATGAAGGGTTTCGTCCGCCACAGCCGGGAGCGGGCGGAACTGCTCAAAGAGCGCCTGGCCGAGCTCAGCTGCGACGTGAAGATCGCGCTGATGCACTACTCGCCGATCGGCGGAACGCTCGCCGGTGAGCGGCTCGAGATCTATCCATTCCTTGGATCGTACTTTTTGGGTGAAGCGATCGACAGCACCGACACGCACCTGGCCGTGCACGGTCACGCTCACCTCGGCACGGAGCGCGGCATCAGCCGCGGCGGCGTCCACGTTCGAAACGTCGCACGACCGGTGATCAAGCTCGCATACAAGATCTATTGCTTCGGTCAGCCGTGCGCGACCGATCAGCGGCCGCAGCTCGCGACCGTGTGAGCCGGCGCGCGCACACCGACGACCCGTGTGTGTGCAGCGGGGCGCGCGAAGGGGAAAAACACTCCTTCTGTGGGAGCGAGATGGGAGAGTTCTCGCCCGAGTGTACTCGGCGTGACCTCGATCATTTTCCGCCGCCCCGTTTCGAAACCCGCTCCCACTCAACGATCGGTTCGTTGGGGCGAAACGCGCACAGCTCGCGCTGCCCCTCGTCGGATCGGATCGGATCGATCGCACCTAGCCGCGGGAGAGCGCATGAAGACCTGGTTTCTGCTGGCAACGAGCGTCACGCTCTTGGGCTGCACGGGCGTGGTCGAGTCGGGCGGTCCTGACGACGGCGCATCCGGAGGCGCGGGGCCGACCGCCCCCGTCGACGGGCCGACCGTCGGCGGCACGCCGCCCGAGCAGATCCTGGACAGCCCCGCGTGCCAGACGCCGAGCCCGGGGGACGCGCCGCTGCGGCGCCTGAGCAACGCGGAATACCGCAACACCGTCATCGATCTGCTGGGGCACGAAGATTTGGTCGAGACCCTAGCGGCGAGCTTCGTCTCCGAAACCGAATCCCTCGGCTTCCGCAACAACGCGGCGTTCCTGAGCGTCTCGACCTTGGTGGCGCAGCAATACATGGACGCCGCCGAGCGAATCGCCGAAGCCGTCGCCGCAGACGGCTCGGTCTTGCCCTGCGAGCCGGAAGCGGGCGACGAGGCGGAGTGCGCGCGCCAGCTCATCACGGACTTCGGCAAGCGCACCTACCGGCGTCCGCTCACCAGCGAGGAGATCGCGAGCTACGAGGGCCTCTACGAACAGGCCGCGACGGAGTTCGACTTCACCACCGGTGTCGAGTGGATCGTCTACACGATGCTGCAGTCGCCGCACTTCTTGTACCGCGTCGAGCTCGGGGCGCCAGCCGCCGACCAGGCGATCACCCGGCCAACGTCCTATGAAATGGCGTCCCGCCTCTCGTACTTGCTGTGGCAGAGCGCGCCCGACGAGCGCCTGCTCGACGCCGCCGAAGCCGGAGAGCTCGACACGGCGGCGGCGGTCGAGGCTCAGGCGCGGCGCATGCTCGACGACGCGAAGGCCTCGCGCGTGCTCGAGTACTTCGAGCAGTGGCTCGATACGGACGCGCTGGCGGGGATGGATCGCGACCGGACGGTGTTCCCCGACCTGCCGAGCGATTTGGCGGCGCTCTACCGCAGCGAAACGCGCGCCTTCGTCGACGCGCTCCTGCGGGACCCGAGCGGCAGCTTCACCGATCTGTTGACCGCCCCCTACACCTACGCGAACGACACGCTCGCTGAACACTACGGCCTGGAAGGCGCCAGCGGCAGCGCGTTCGAGCGCGTCGAAGCCCCCGGGCGGGCCGGCGTGCTCACTCAGGGGATGCTCTGGGCCCACGACAAGGCCACGCGCACCTCGATCGTCAACCGCGGCAAGAAGATCCGCCTCGACCTCTTCTGTCACATCGTGCCCGCCCCGCCCAATGACGTCGAGCTCGATCTCGAGGGCATCGGTGAGGGGCTGACGCAACGCGAACGGCTCGAGCTGCACCGCGCCGAACCGACGTGCAACGCTTGCCACGCCCAGCTCGATCCTCTGGGCGTCGCCTTCGAGGCCTTCGACGCCGTCGGGCGTGCGCGGACGGTGGACGAGACCGGGGCGGCGGTCGAGACGGAGAGCGTGATCACCGGCACGGCCGATGCCGACGGGCCGGTGTCCGGCGCCACGGAGCTCGCCGCCAAGCTCGCGCAGAGTGACGAGGTGCGCGCCTGCTACACCAAACAAAGCTTCCGCTTCTTCTTCGGTCGTGACGTGGCCGAAGCCGACGCCTGCTCGGAGGCGCAGCTTTTGAAGGCCTTCCGCGACAGCGACTACAACCTGCGCGAGCTCTTGGTCGCGCTGACCAAGACGGACGCGTTCCTCTACCGCCCCGTCATCAACCCCTGAGGATGGCTGCCATGAAGCGACTCGACCGACGCACGTTCCTCCGCGGCGCTGCCGGCACCGCCTTGGCCCTGCCCTTGCTCGAGGCCATGTCGTCCCCGCGCCGGGCGCGGGCGCAGGAGATGGCCGCCCCGCGGCGCATCATCTTCGTCTTCAGCGCCAACGGCGATGAAACGGACCAGCGCTTCGCCACCATGGACGAGACGAGCTTCGAGCTCGGTGAGTTCTTGCAGCCGCTCGAGGCCTACCGCGACCAGGTCCTTTTGATCAACAAGCTGCACAAGCGCTACAACAAGCTGCCGAGCGGCGAGAAGGCGGACAACCACCAGCAAGGGGGCAGCGCGCTGGCACCCTGGCCCTCCGGCAGCGGCTCGTTTCCGATCGGGGGGGAAGAGGGCGTCACCATCGGCTACGTCACCGGGCCGAGCATCGACTACGAAATCGGCGAGCGCGTCCTGCAGCAGAACCCGAACGTGCCCTATCGGCACCTGGTCTACCGCGTCGGCGGCAAGAGCAACAACATCTGGAACCTGCACTCGCACGCCGGACCGGTCGGGCAGCAGAACCCGGTCGAGCCGGAGACCGATCCATACCAGGCGTACGCCCGCATCTTCTCCTTCACGCCAGAGGACACGGCCGCACAGGAAGCGGTGCGGCGGCGCCTGCTCAAGCGCCAGTCCGCCCTCGATCTGGTCAAGCAGGAGCTCACCGCCCTGACGCCACGGGTGAGCGTGAGCGACCGGCAGCGGCTCGAGCAGCACGCCGAAGCGCTGCGGGACATCGAGCGCACCCTAGCCGGCGGCAGCGGCTCGGCGGAGTGCCGTCCGGTGGAGCTCGGCGAGGAGATCGACCCCTACCACGACGACAACCACCAGGTCATCGGTTCACTGTTCTTCAAGATCAGCGCGCTGGCGTTCGCCTGCGATCTGACGCGGGTGGTCAACTTCAACTGGAGCGGCAACACCAGCAACCGCGTGTACCGCAACCTCGACTTGACCGAAGGCCACCACGACATCTCCCACAACAGCGACGGCAGCGCGTTCGAGAAGATCCGCAAGGTCAAGCGCCACCTCTGGACGCTGTCGACCGGGCTCTACGAAGAGCTCAAGGCCATCCCCGACGGCGCGAGCGGGGAGAGCCTGTGGGACAACACCCTGGTGGTGCACTGGGACGAGCTCGGGCAGGGCGACAGCCACAGCATCAACGATCAGCTGGTGGTGCTCGCGGGCGGGGCGCAGGGGCACTTCCGGATGGGGCGCCTGCTCGACTTCGACAACGACGCGGGCTTCAGCGATGTGCTCGTCTCCTGCCTGCATTACATGGGCTTCACGGACGTGGACACGTTCGGTGACGAGCGCCTCGCGACCGGCGGCCCGCTGCCGAACCTCGTCTGACGGCGCAGCCGGCATTTCCGTCCGAACGACAGCTTTGCGTCGCCGACGAAAGTTCTGACGTCCCAGCCTGACGGCGCCGGGCTCGGACGTGAGAACGAGACTCGAAGCGAGCGAAACCACGGGGGAATCCACCGCAACGAGCTCCGCTGGTTTTGTTCACAGGAAGGGCGGAAGATCGGAAGATTTTTTGGGATTCGGCGGATGCGCCCCGACGCGATCCTCGCGTCCGGTGGCCGCCACCGTGGCGAGTCGCGACGCTCGATCATGAGTCCGATCGGGGACCGACGACCTGGGTCCCCGTTCCGCCGTTCCGATCCTTCCTGTGACCAATCTCCGGTTTAGACCCGTCGACGCACGACGCGAGCTCGGTGGTGAGAACCGCTTTCACTGCCTCCAGGGGGGCCGAATGCCCTGACGGTGTTCCTGTGACCGATCTCCGGTTTAGACCCGTCGAGGCGCGACGCGAGCTCGGTGGTGAGAACCGTTTTCATTGACGTCCGCTGGCAGGCGAGTTTTCCGGGATTTCCGCCTGATGCGTCTCATGGGGAGGCCGCGCCCTGCTGGGCACGGTGAAATCCCGATGTCGGACAACGTGCGCCATCGGCCGGCTTCGCGTAATCTTTGAGCCCGGTTTGGGACTTACGAGGTCGGAGACATGAAGAAACTTGCGATGGGTTCGCCGTGGGTGGTGGCGCTGGCCGTGGGTGTCGCGGGCGCCTGCTCGGCGGGCGGCGGCGGTGAGGAAGCGCCCGGCGGCGGGGGCAGCACGAGCGGGACCGGCGGCGCCGGCGCGCTGCCCGGCAC
>JAEZYZ010000276.1 GCA_023418705.1 Pseudomonadota bacterium
CCCTCACCCAAAGTGGGGGCCCCGATGCTTCGGGATCTCCGCGCTGGCAAACGGATCGGTGCTCTAGGGGAATGGGGGCCCCTGCGGCGGGCCTTGGGGGGAGAGCACCTCGGCCGGCGCGCTGCGCGCCGCCACCGCCGACGCAGCCGTCAGGATGTCCGGATCGATCACCGCGTTCATTTCGACCCCCTCCAGCGCGCCATGGCAGTTGGCGCAGATGCCGTTGAACAGCTCCCTGCGGAACGACTGACGCAGGGATTCCCCGGGATAAAACTGCATCTCCTCGAGCTGGAAGTGGCGCGTGGGCGCCGCGTCGTCCGCGAGCTGCACCTCGGTGGCCAGCACGATCGGCACTCCCCCCGGGGCGTCGAAGCGCACCGAGCCATCGAACAGCGGCTGCACCGCGCCGAGCGGACGGCGCCGGACGTACACCGATCCGAAAGCATCCTGAACGACGTACGAGCCCCCCGACTGGAAATCGTGCACCCCCGGCTCCGGCGGCAAGCTCTCCCACACCTCGAGCAGCGGGTTGCCCGGCGGCAGCACCCGGCGCGGGCCTCGGGTGTTCTGAAACATCAAGCTCGTGAGCATCGGCACGTCGAGGATGAACACCTCCGAGCGGGATCCCGCCCCCACCTGCGTCGCGCCGTTGGGCTCGGCGATCCGGGAGCGGAACACGCGCCGCGGCGCGCGGCCGTACACGGCGACCGGCCAGAGCAAATCATCCCCCGTTTCGACGAGCGGCTGGCGCGTGCCGTGCACCGGGTCGACCACGTACAGGTCGAAGCCGGAGGCGATCTGCCGCAGATCCGTGACGTCCGGCGCGTAGCTCACGAGCAAACGCCCGTCTGGCAGCGGCGACGGGTTGCGGTAGGCGCCCGACGTGCCCGACAGCCGCCCGGTCGCCGCTGGATCCACGAGCCGCATGGCGCTCAGATAAAACGCGGGGTTTGGCCAGCCGATCGCGTCGATGGCCTGCAGAAAATCCTGGGGCTCGTCGCTGTGTTGGTCGACGCCGAGGCTGCGGTTGATCACCACCAGCGCGCCGGCGGAGCGCGCCGCCCCCTGCTCGCTGGCGATGGCGATGAAGTTCTTGTCGGCGTTCTCGACGAAGTCGGTAAACTGGGTGTACCCGATGCTGCTGCGTTGCGCGAACAGCGGGTGGTAGTCGCCCCCGTCCAGGTTCATGCGCCGCCCCGCCAACTGGTAGAAGCCGGGGGCACGCTTCTCGGTCGTCATGATGAGCCGCCCGTCGTTCATGAACGACGGCGTCAGCTCCTGATTCAAGAGGAACGTCAACTGGCGGATGCCGCCAGCCTCGAGGACGTACAGGTTCGCGTTGAGCTTGCTCGGATCGGCGGGGGTGCGCTGCGGCCCCGCGTAGTCGAAATTGTCGACGCTCTGGACGTTGCCGCGGGTCGACGCGAAGACGATCCGTCCATCGGGGGCGTAGGTCGGATCGAAGTTGTGCACGAGCTCGCCGTTGGTGGGGACCGGGTCGCCGCCGTCGTCCACTGCGGGCGCGTCGATCTCCGGCTGAACGCGGCAGCCCTCCGCGTCGAGGACATAGATGCGCCACGGCTCCGCCGCGCCGGTGCGCGCCGCGAAGGCGATCTGGGCGCCGTCCCAGGAGACCGCCGGCCGGCGCACGTCACTGCTGGCGACCTCAAGCCCACACGACGCCGACAGGCTCTCTTCGGTGTCGCCGACCTCGAGCGCCCCGTCTTGCAGCGTCAGGCTGCGGCGCACGAGCTCCGCCCCGGGCGCGTACACCTCGAAATCCTGCGGGCCGTCGGCCGCCGGCGGCTCGGAGCGTTTGACGTAGACCAGCGCCGAGAGCGGCGCGGCGGCGCGCTCCTCCCGCTCCTTGGCGATCCAAGCCACCAGCACGCAGTAGGGGTCCTGCGCGTCGAGCGGCCCCGTCTCCGCGGCCTCGAGATCGCACGCGGACGGATCGCCGGACCCGCCGAGCAGCGACTGGCCCCGGTGCAGGATGCCGTCCCCCGCGGGCGGCGGGAACAAGTTCTTGCGGATCAAGCGGCTCGCGTTCGGGTCCGGCGACTCGAGCGCGACTTGGTCCAGCGTCAGCTCGTAGTTGCGCCGGGTGGCGGGCAAGCCGAAGTGCCCGCCGCTGCCGCCCCGGAGCCGGTAGTCGTGCCCCATCGCGGCCGAGTGGCACCCGAGCATCATGCAGCCCTTCTTCACGAGCATCGGCTGCACGCGCTCCGCGAAAAAAGCGAAGCCCGCGTTCTCGGGGACGTCGCTGGGCGGCCCCTTCGCGGTCGCCCAATCGAGCAGCGCGCGGTACTCGGGGTCGGAGGTGGAGCTGAAGATGGCGCCGCCCTCGTGATAGGTCCCGCCCTGGACCGGTGACAGCGTGCGGCGCAGCATCTCGCTCGAGCTCGGCGTGGCGGACAGATAGTCGCTGGCGGCGAAGTAATTCCAGCGCGTCTGGGCCTCGTTGGTGCCGCAGGTCAAAAAGAGCGGGTTGGTGGGCGACCCGTGGCAGTTGGAGGCGGCACAACGCTCGCCCAGCATGGGGCTGACGTTGGCGGCAAAAGCGGCGAAATCGGCGCCGGGGGGCTGCAAGCTCGGGTCGAAATCCGGGTCGGCGCCGGGCGTCGGATTGCACGGCTGAAGGACGTGCGCGACCGCGGGCGGGCGAGCGTTGTTCTCGCTCGCGCCGTTCTCGATCCAGCGCTCGAGCTGGGTGAACGCCGCGCTCGTGAAGTCGATGGGAGCGCCGCCGGCGTGAAAGACGTCGGTGGTGATGACCTGCTCGGACTCGTTCCAGGCCGAGAGGCGCAGCTCGAAGGGCGGCACCGCTTTCAACAGCAAGCCTGGCAAGCCGTAGGGACCGTAGTCGACCAGCAAATCGCGCCGCAGCGCGAGGTGATCGAAGCTCTCCATGCTCAGGTTGCCGAAGGCGTTGCCGCGATCGTCGGCGCCCACGTGACAGCCCGACCCCGTCGTGCTGGGTGCGCACGAGCCAGCCAGGACGGGCGCGATGCGCCGCTCGTAGAACGTGGTTTGGGCCTCCGACTCCGCTCGCGTGCACGCGCAAGATCCGAGCGCCGCGAGCCAGAGCAGACGAGCGCCGAGGAAGCGTCGCATCGGTCGAATGTTAGCGCGAGTCGCGCGCCGATGGGATCACTCCAAAGCGCGAGCCGTTCGCGGAGCGGGTGTGCCACCCGAGGATGAAAGCGCGCACTCGCGGCGCCGCCTCGCTGGCCCCCACCACGATCCGCCGACGCGGCGCACGCCGCCCACGGGCGTGAGGGCGCCCGGTCACAGCCGCCGCAGCGCGATCGCGGCCGCGTCGCGGACGAAGCCGTTGGCGTCGTCCAGTGCTGCTTCTACCGCGGCTCGCGTGCTCGGATCCCCGATCTGTCCGAGCGCGGCGACCGCGGCGGCCCGGACCCCCGCGTCCGGCTCCGTCTCGGCGGAGGTGATGGCGACCAGCCCCACCACCGCGTCGCGCGCGCGCAGCGCGCCCACCACCTCCGCCGCTCGCTTGCGCACCCGCGCCGAGGGATGGTCGATCTGAGAGACCACAGCGTCCATGCCGGTGAAGACGTTGATGCGCGTGGCCGCCTTCAGCGCGCTGAGCACCACGCGTTCATCCTCGCCGTCGCGCGCGATCGCGGCGCCGAGCTCACCGGCAGGCCCCTCGCTGTTGAGCCGTTCCAGCGCCCGCGCCGAGGCCTCCCGCACCAGCGGCGAGGCGTCCTGGCGGAGCGCGGTCGCGACGTGGGTGACGCCCGGTCGCACCAAAAATTCACCCAGCGCTTCGGCGGCCTGCGCGCGCCGCTCCGCCGATGGATCGCTCGACAGCGTCTGAACCACCTGCGAGTAGACCTCCCCCGGCCCAAACACGCCGAAGATCCGGCGCCGCAGCCACCAGGCGCTGATCTCGCGGGTCTTCGGGTGGCTACTGTACAAGAGCTTGGCGACGTGCGGGATGCAATCGAGGCACTCGACCTTTTCACCGTGCTCGAGCGCGCGCCAGATCTCCATGGGCGCGACGTTGCCCGCGGTGACGGCCTTGATGCGGGCCGGGGTCGTCACCGCTTCCAGCGATTCGGGGCTGAGGTGCTCGTACACGCGGGCGCGCCCGGCGTAGCGGCGAGCGGGGTCGTTCGGCTCCGCGCGCCCGGAGCTCGGCAGCCCCAGCGCGACCAGGGTGCCCAGCAGGGCGGCCAGGAGCGGCGCCCGCTGGCGGCGGTTCATTCGGGAAGGCATCGTTCGGTCCATTTCAATACTCCCGACCGGCGAGCGGATCGTTGTTGAAGGGGACGAAGTCGGTGTTCTGGCGCGAGTAGTACTGGCCGCCCATGTCGATGGCGCGGATCAGCATGACGATCTCCTCGCGGGTCATCCCCGCCTCCGCCGCGTGATCGGTGCGGGTCCCACCTTTGACGGGAGCGTTCTCGGTGAAAGGCTCACCCAGCGGCCAGGCGTATTGGGTCGCGTCGAACGCCGACGTCACGTTGAGCTTCTCGATCAGCAAGCTGCCACGAGCGTCGCTCGGGATCGCCCACTCCGGCGGGACCTCCCCGGTCACCTCCGAGCCGCTCATCGCCATCTCCATCCGCAGGGCGGACGGATAGAAGAGCGACACGTACGACGCCGGCCAGGCTTCGACGTCCCCATCGTACGTCACGGTGATGGGGCGTGAGCTCAGGTCGAGCCTGGGGATCTGGTACGACGTCGACTCCCCGGTGATGGTGTTGTTCATCACCAGCTCGTAGAACTCCTGCGGGCCGTCGCCGTTAGTGGTTTCGTTGTGGCAACTGACGCAGCGGGCGTCGAAAATCTTCTGGATTTCGTTGACGTTGCTCGCGTCGGTGGCGGCGTACCAGGGGTACTCGGTCCGCTCCGTGATCGGCCGCATGAAATCCTCACCGCGGCCCTGCTCGAACTCCGCCGCGGCGATCGTCAGCTGCTGGCCGCCCGGCAGGTTCGGATCGACACGGCTCTCGTGACACCCACCGCAGATCCGGCTCTCTCCCGGCATGCCCTGGATCCAGGTGGTCTGGTTTCGAATGGCCAGATCGAACTCGTCGACCGGCTGGACGTGGATGGGGATGTACGGCGGCACCGAGGCCCGCCAGGACCCGTCTTCGTAGACCTTGGCTTCGCCGAGGATCGCCGCGCCCTCGGCCATGGTCAGGCCGAACATCGAGACGCCCGCGGCCGCCTCACTCGAGAAGCCCTCGATCAGCCGGACCTTGACCGCCTGGTGCAGCGCGTCCCCCAAGGCCGTGCCGGCAAACTGCGCGCCGTCCACCGTCTCTTCGAGGCTCGTGCGCCGCACGTCGATCGAGCCGAGCACGGCGGGCACGCTGGGATCGGCCGTGTTCTGGATCGAGCCGCGCAGCGGCGGCTCGGCGCGCACCGACAGCGGGCGCGCGTACAGCTCCCAGGTGTCTTCGTAGTTGACGACCAGCTGGTTGGTGCCCGAGCTGGGCTCGTACACGTAGATGCCGAAGTCGGGGGGCGTGAGCGCCAGCTCGTTGAGCTCGTTCACGAAGCCCTTGGCCCACGACGTCAAGAGCCGCCCGTCCGGCAGCACGCTTGGCGTGCGGTAGCGCCCCTTGGAAGAGGGGGCTTCATCGACCGGGACGTCGGTCAGGACGTCGAAGCGCGCCGCTTGCTCGTCGACGCGCAAGGGGTCCGAGGCCGCCCGCGCGTCGACCCGCACCAGGGCGCCCGACTGCAGGGTGTTTTCGCGCGCCGTCGCCACCGCATAAAAGACGTTCGGCGTCCGCGACTCCACCACCTGGATCAACGAGTTGATGTCGAGCTTGCCGTGCTGCCCCCCGAGCGCCACCATCTGCGTGCAATCGGGCTGCATTGCGAACAGCTTCACGTCGTTGACGTTCTCCAGATGCTCCCAGCGGGAGAAGCCCAAGCGCCCGTCCGACAGCGGGAAGAGGTCGATCGTGTGCGACAGGTTCTGAGAGCAGAGCTTGCGGTCGGCATCCCCACCGCCGAGCGTGATGGTCGCGATCTGCGAGACCACGCGGCTGTGGTTGTATTCGTCCGCCCGGGTCCCCATCTCCGTGTACCCCTGGTTGGTCACGAAGGCGATGCGGTCGCCGGGCAGCCAGACCGGGTGGACGTCGTCGTGCGGACCGAAGGTGAGCTGGTGCAGCTCGAAGCGGTCATCGGGCCCGCGATCGACCGACGCCCAGTAGAGGTGATAGTCGTCGTCCGCGTTCTGCTTCATCGAGAAGACGACCTTCGTGCCGTCGAAGCTGACGTCGAGGCTCGAGACGTCCGCCTCCGTGAAGCCCTCGATGATGTTCTGCGCCGTCCGGCTCGCCAGGTCGTAGACCTCCAGGCGAGCCCCAGGGACGTAGCGGAGGTAGTCCATCACCTGCCCCGCTCCGCCGGCCACGTTGATGTGCACCCCCTCGCCGTCGACCACCGTGTGTTGGCGGACCGCGAAGACGATCCGCTGCACGCCCACCCCGTCGTCGGGCGGAGCTTCCGTTCCGGAACAGCCAGCGCCGAACAGAGCCAGAAGCCCCGCGGCGGCCGCCCGGGCCTCGAACGTCGAGGTGGGACGGTGCCATCTTGCTGAGAGGACCATGTCGCGTTCCTTGGGGGGGTTGAGACGGCGGGGCCGCGCCGAGGGCCCCGCGATGCTACAGCAGGAACCGCGCCAGCGCGGAACCAAGGAAAATTCTGCGAATTCCCGCTCACTGTGTGGGGCGGAGCCCCCGACGACGGCGCCGCCCGCGGGGGGCTCGGGCCCCTTGGGCGACCGATTCCTCACGGCCTGCCGGCACGATTGCTTTTATAACCCCGCCCGTGGAAGAGCTGAAATGGAACGAAGCCGGCCTGCTGCCGGCGATCGCGCAGGACCGGCTGACGGGGCAGGTCCGGATGGTCGCGTGGATGAACCGGGAGGCGTTGGCCGCGACGCTGCGCACCGGGCGGGCAACCTTCTTTAGCCGATCGCGCCAGAAGCTATGGGAGAAGGGGGAGACGAGCGGCAACGCCCTCGGGGTGCACGCCATCGTCACCGACTGCGACGCGGACACGCTGCTGCTCCTGGTCGACCCGGCGGGCCCGTCCTGCCACACGGGCCGTCCGAGCTGCTTTTTCCGCGAGGTCCGAGCAGACGGCAGCACCGCCGACCTCGAGCGGGACGCCGCGCCCTTCCTCGACGAGCTCGAGGCGGTGATCCAAGCCCGGCAGCAGAGCACCGGAGAAAAGAGCTACACCCGCGCACTGTTGGACGGAGGCGCCGCCAAGGTGGGCGCCAAACTGACAGAGGAAGCGGCCGAGCTGGCGCGCGCCATCGCCGACGAATCCGATGAACGGGTGCAGAGCGAAGCGGCGGATCTGCTGTACCACCTCCTGGTGGGCCTACGACTGCGCGGTGTGAGCTTTCGCGACACGGTCGCCGTGTTGGCGAAGCGGGCGGGGATCAGCGGTCACGCCGAAAAGGCGAGCCGCACCGCGCGCGACGGCTGAGCCCGGTCTCTCGTGACGGTTGCGGCGACGGAAAGCGCCCGATATCGTAACGTTCGAGCCGATTCGGCGCGCCAGGCGACCGCCTGGCAGCGATGTCCTGTCACAGCCACCGATCGGGTGGGAGTGCCAAAAAAAGATTCATGACCATTAGAGTTTTGGTTTTCGAAAGCGACGCGGCGTTCGCAAGCGAGCTCGAAAACGGGCTTTCCGGGTTCGGCTGCCAGACGGCGATCGTCGACGACGCCAACGCCGGCCTGCAGGCGGCGGCGAGCGACAAGCCAGACTTGATCTTGCTCTCGATCGAGCTGCCACGCATGAACGGGTTCTCGGTCTGCAACAAGCTCAAGCGCGATCCGACGTTGAAGGACGTCCCGCTGATCATCATGAGCAGCGACTCGACGGACGAGACGTTCGAGCAACACCGGCGCCTCAGGACTCGGGCCGAAGACTACGTCCACAAGCCCGTCGGTTTCCAAGACCTGCTCGGCCGCATCCGCCAGTTCGTCCCGCTCGACGCGGAGCTCGAGGCGGCGGTCGAAGAAGAACCGATCCTGATCGACGACGAGATTGAAATCGCCGACGAGGAGATCGCCGAAACGCGCGCCTCACGCGCGCCGTCGCTGCCCCCCGAGAGCAGCGTGGACGCCGACGTGGACGACTTCGCCGAACAGGCCTTCGGCGCCTTGATCGATCCCAACGCACCCACCAGCATCGCGCCGTCCGCAGCGTCGTCGCCGCCGCCCGCCATGAGCGCGTCGGGCTCGCTCGCCCCGGCGCCGTCGACGCCGCCCGCCTCCAAAGCCGTCAACGGCGCCGCCGTGGCGAACGGCGCGGCCGTCGAGGCCGGAGCGCATGACGGCGCTGCCCAGGTCCATGCCGAGCAGATCGGCGCGCTCGAAGCCCGGGTCGCCGAGCTGCAAGCGGCCCTCGCCGAAGAGACCGAACGCGCCGCGCGCTTCGAGGAGCGCGCGCGCGACGCGGACGCCGCGCGCGAGCGGGCCAGCAGCCTCGAGCGGGAGATCGAGGAGGTCAAGCAGCGCGCGGCCGGCGCCAAGGGCGGCACCGCGCGCGAGTTTCTGGACCTGCGCGAAGCGCTCAACAAGAAGGACAAGGAGCTGCTCGACCTGCGTGACCAGCTCACGCACCGTGACAAGGAGCTGCTCAACCTGCGCGATGCGTCGCTCGGGCTCGAGCGGGAGAAGGCCGACCTGCTCGACCGCATGAGCGAGCTCGAGCGGCAGGCCGCCGATCTGCAGAAGCTTGCGGACGCGGCGCGCGCCGACAAGGATCAGGCGAGCAAGCGGGCGGACGATTTCAAGCGCAAGCTCGAGAAGATCCAGGCGGACTTCGAGGGGCGGACGCAAGAGATCGAGACGCTCAGAGCTGACGTCGAGAGGGCGCAGGCCGAGCAGGAGCGGCTCTCGGCCGAACACCGCGAGGCGCTGGAGGCAGCGCTCGCCGAGCAGCGGCAGGCGCACGAGGCGGCGCTCGCCGAGCAACGGCAGGCGCACGAGAGCGCGACCGAAGAGCTCCGGCGGGAGGCCGAACGCAAGCTCGAGACCGCGCTCGGCGAGGCCGCGGAGACGCTCGAGAAGGCCAGGACCGAAGCCGCGGAGGCGCTCGAGCGAGCCCGCGCCGCGGCCGAGACCGAGCGCACCGAGGCGGTCGCCCGGCGGGAAGCGGAGCTGCGAGCGGAGCTCGACGCGCGGCTCGAGGAGACCCGCAGGGGCGCTGACGCCGAGAAGGAGACGCTGCGGGCCGAGCTCACCGCCGAGCACGAGCGACGGAGCACCGAGGCCCGCCAGGCCCACGAGCAGCTCGTCGACGAGCTCAAGCAAGCGCACGCCGGCAAGCTGGCGGAGCTCGAGGGCGAGCTCGGCAAGCTGCGCGGCGAGCTCGAGACGGCCGGCGCCGCGCTCGCCCAGCTCAGCGAAGAGAAGCGCGACGCGGAGGCCAGCCGCGACGCGCAGATCGCCGAGCTCAGGGCCGATCTCGAGCGGCGCGCGACCGAGATCGGGGCGCTCCAGGGTGAGGTCGACGGGCGCGACCGCCGCATCGGCGAGCTCGAGAGCGAGATCGCCGAAGTGCGCAACGAGCTCGGCAACGAGCGCCACCTGCTGCAGAAGGCGCGCGGCAAATGGCAAGAGGACCGTTCCTCGCTCGAGCGCGCCAAGGACGCGCTCGCCGCGGCGCTGGCGCAGATCGAAGAGACCGAAGCGCGCCCCATCGAATAGATCGGGCGCGGCCGACTCAACGGCAGGCCGCCACGACCTCTCGCAAAGCGCGCACCCCCTCGACCAGGCGCGGTCCCGGCCGCCCCAGGTAGGCTTCCGGCACGCTGAACACGCGCCTCGCCTGCAGCGCCTCGAGCGACTGCCACGCTGGCCGGCGGTAGACGACGTCGGGGCGGTACTTGTGCCGGGGCACGCCACACCACGAGATCACGATCGCGTCGGGCGCGAGCGCCAGCACCTCCTCGTCGCTGAGCGGCGTGCTCTTGCACGCGCGCTCCGCGAGCGGATTGGCGCCGCCTGCGATCCGTAAGAGGTCCGTCACCCAGCTCAGGCGGCCCGGCGCGATCACCGGCTTCGGCCACCACTCCACCAGGATCTTGGGAGCATCGGCGGGCGCTGGCGGGGCGCAGAGCTCGCGCGCCAGCTCGGCCGCGAGCCGCTCCCCGCGATCGGCGACGCCCAGGTGGCGCGCCAAAAGCCGCACGTCGTCGTAGACGTGCTCGAGCCGCGTCGGCTCCGGCGCGAGGAACGGGAGCTTGCGCGCCTCGAGACCCGCCACGACCCGCTCGTGACCGGGCACCGTCAGCGACGCCAGCACCAGGTCGGGACGCAGCGCGGCGACCTGGTCGAGATCGGGGGTGAGGTCCGGTCCCACCCTCGGCAGGCGAGCCACGACGTCCGGCGGATGATCGGAGTGATCATCGACCGCGACCAACGACTCGGCGCAGCCGAGCGCGCACACGATCTCGGTGTTGGAGCAGGTCAGCGAGACGACGCGCATGGGGCGCAAGATGCCATGCCGCCTCGCGCGTGCCAAACGCGCGAGGGGCTCACGCTTGCTCCTGACACAGGGCCTCGTGTAGTAGCTCAGATGGGATGGCCGATCGATCCAGGTACACCGCGTTCGGTCTGACCTGGCTCTCGTACGCGACCTACTACACCGGCCGAAAGGGCTTCAGCGTCGCGAAGAAGACGCTCGCCGAGCGCTACGGCATCTCCGAGCTCACCCTCGGGGCGATCGACACCCTGTACCTGACCGCCTACGCCGGCGGCCAATTCCTGAACGGGCTGCTCGGCGACCGCATCGGCGCGCGGCGCCTGGTGGGCTACGGCATGTTGGCGTCGGCCGCGTGCTGCGGCATCTTCGGTCTCGGATCGGCGGCGTGGGTCTTCGGGATCGCGTTTGCCCTGAACGGCCTCGCGCAGTCGACGGGGTGGCCCGGCAACACCCGTGCCATGGCGGAGTGGACCACGCCAGCGACGCGCGGCACCGTCATGTCCCTGTGGGCCACCTGCTACCAAGTGGGCGGCATCGTCGCGACGGTGCTGGCGGGGTGGCTCCTGGTACGGAGCGGCTGGCGCTCGACGTTCTTCGGGCCCGCGGCGTTGATGGCGTTGGTCGGTGTGCTGGTGCTGCTCTGGCTGCGCCCGGGGCCCGGCGCCGAGCCGCCCGCAGAGACCGACACCGTCGTCGATCTGCAGCGGGGAGCGGTGCACCGGGAGCTCCGGCGCGAGTCGACCGCCGTGCTGCGGCGGCGCGCCCAGGCCCGTTTGCTGAGGAGCCCCACCCTCTGGTTTTACGGGGCGAGCTACTTTTTCATCAAGTTCATCCGCTACGCGCTGTTGTTCTGGCTCCCCTATTTCCTCGCGCAGCGGCTCGACTACGACGCGGACGTGGCCGCCTACGTGTCCTCCGCCTTCGAGGTCGGCGGCATCGCCGGAGTGATCGTGATCGGCATCGCGTCCGACCGTCTGCGGCGCTTCTCGCGATCGGCCATGGCCGCGGTGTGGCTCGTTGGGCTGTCGGCGAGCTTGCTCGTCTACGCGCTGGCTGGCTTCGAAGGCATCTGGGGCAATGCCGTGGTGCTGGCGATGATCGGCGCGATGCTGTTCGGTCCCGATTCGCTGCTCTCCGGCGCCGCCGCTCAAGACGCCGGTGGTCCCCACGCCGCCGCCACCGCGACCGGATTCGTCAACGGCCTTGGTTCTCTCGGCGCGATCTTGGAAGGATTGACGGTGCCGCTCATCAGCGCGCGCTACGGCTGGCAGGCGGTCTTTCCGGTGTTCGTGGTCCTGGCGCTGCTCGCCGCCGGCTGCTTGCTGCCCACGCTGCGGCGGGGACCCGCCCCCCGCGGGATTTGAGCGCGAGGGGGTCGGCCGAACACCCGGGGAGCGACCCTGCGGCGACGGTGCTAAGTTATAGAGGCTTTGAAGAATCTTCGCGTGCTGCCAGGGTCACCCCCGGAGCTGGTCGTCTACGATCGGCCCGGTCCCTGCCCCTACTTCTCGGACCGCGTCGCACGCCTGCCGCTGAGGCTGCCCGCCCGGAAGCTCCGCCGTGAAGAGCTCTCGGATCGACTGATCGCCGGCGACCGCCGGCAAGGCATGGTGCTCTACCGAACCGCCTGTCCGAGCTGCCACGCCTGCGAGCCCATCCGGCTCGACGTCGAGCGCTTCGCGCTGAGCCGGAGCCATCGCCGCGTGCTCCGCCGCGGCGACCCGCAGCAGCGCGTCGAGCTCGGCAAGCCGATGGTCGACGCCCGCCGCGTCGAGCTGTATAACCGCCACAAGCAAGAACGCGGTCTCGGCGAACGACAGACGCCCATCGACGCCGAGGGCTACCGAGACTTCTTGGGCAGCAGCTGCTGTGAGAGCTTCGAGCTGCGCTACTTCAGCGGGGAGGAGCTAGTCGGCGTGGCCGTCGTCGATCGCGCCGCCGACAGTCTGTCCGCCGTGTACTGCTTCTATGATCCCGATTTCGAGAAGCTCAGCCCCGGCACCTACTCGATCTTGAAGCAGCTCGAGCTGTGCGAGCGCTGGGGCCTCCGCTACCTGTACCTCGGCCTGTACATCGTCGACTGCGACGCGATGGCCTACAAGGCCCGCTACCTGCCCCACGAGCGGCTGCTCGGGGGCAGGTGGGTGGTGGTGCAGGAGACCCCCTGACGGCGGCGGCGCGCTCCCACGCTTCGCAGCCGCACGATCCCCCGCATGCGAACGGCCTGGCGACGCTGACTACAGCGCCGTGCAGGTGCCGCAGTAGCCGCCGTAGCAGATCTCGAGGCTGCCCGCGCTTCCCGACCAGGTGCCGACGGGGATCCCCTCGTAGAGGACCGAGCCATCGGAAGCGAGCGTGAACGCCCCGTCCTCCAAGGTGACCCGACACCCGTCCGAGGCCTGAGAGAGGCTCGCCGGGGTGCCCTGGCAGTCGTAGGTGCCCGAGCAGGTGAACCCGCCGGTGCTCGGCGTTCCGCCGCTGCCGCTGCTGCTGCCACCCGTGCCGCCGCTGCTGCCGCCTGTGCCACCCGGGCCGCCCGGCTCGCCACCGGGGCCACCCGGGCTAGGAGCCGTGATGCCCCGGGCAGGACGGGTGGGCTCCAGGGACGGCGCGGGCTCTTCACCGTTGAGGTTCGTGGCGCCGACGCTGCCCTCGCCGCCACCGCATCCCAACCCCGCGAAGGCGAAGAGGGTCGTGCACACCGATGTTCGCCATTTCATTCGACGGCTCCTCAGAAGTAGTAGAGGGCGGAAATGCTGTTCGTGAACAGCGCCCAGGGGTCGCTCTCGACGGTGCTGCTGAGCTGGAAGGTCGTGGCGCTCTGCTCGCCCGGCCCGGGCGGATCGACGGAGGCCGACCGCCTCGTGTAGTAGAGGCCGACGCTGCCGACCAGCGCCAACTGCGGCACGCCGATGAACCCGAACTGCAGCTCGCCACCGACGCGCGCTCCGAGATCGATGCGGTTGCCGCTCCGATCGACGTCCCCCGCCGCCGTTTCGTCCGTGGCGGAAGCGAAGCCCGCGTTCACCTCGGGGATGACCTCGAAGCAAAAATGCTGTCCGCAGGAGAGCGCCAGGGGAACACCGGCGTGCAACAAAAAGCCCGACCGGGTCGTCAAGTCCGTCGACGTATCTCCGTCGTCGAACGACCCCCCGTCGATGTGGAGGCCGAGGGCCACATCGAGCCCGACCATGTCGGTGAACCAGTAGCGGACGCCGATCGCGGGGGCGGACACGGAGTCATCCCCGCCGCCCGCGGTGAGCAGCGGGATCTGCGAGACCCCGAAGTATCCCACCGCGAAGCTGCCGACGACGCCGTCGTGATCGGTCTGGCCGGCGTCGACCTGCGCCGGCGGAGGCGCAGGCGGCGGCACCGCATAGGTCGCCTGGGCCTGGACGGGCTCGGGCTGCGGCGCGGGCTCTGGCGGGGGCGGCGGCGGCGCTTCCGTCGCCGGGGCCGGCGCCATCGGGTCGACGGCGGGATCGGCTGCTGGCGCTGCAGGATCGTAGGGATCCTGAGCCCAGGCGCTCGTCGAAACCACGCCGGCTGCACCCCAAACCAAAACGGCCATGCTCAATTTCTTCATGCTTCTCTCCCCTGCGGGTGAATTGTTTCGCCCTTATGTCCCGTTCTGCGCAGTCTGGCCAAAAAAGGCGGCAATCCACCCATCGGGGAAACCCCCTACCCACCGGCCGGGGCGGGGGCTTCGAGGCGATCGCCCACCGGTGAGGGTCCGGCGGAGCAAACCGGTTGTCGCTCTAGCGCGGCCGCGCGCAGCGGAAGCCAACCTCGACCGAGACGTGGCTGGGCGCCGGATCGAAGACGTGCCAGCTGCCGCTTTGAAGCGAGTCGATGTCCGGTGTTTTCCACCCCCCTCCGCGGGTCACCACCCAACCGGCGACGCGTTGGAGCGTGAACTCGGACAGGCTCCCGGCGAGATCGGCGTGGCCCCACCTAGCGTCGCCCTCGGGGCGGGCACCGACGCTCAGGAGATCCGATGCCAGGCACTCGTTCGGGTATCCCGCGCCGTTGCAGTCATACACCGCCCGCGTGTCGTCCGGCGCGTCGTCCCCCCAGGGATAGGCCCGCTGCTCGTCTCCACCGGCAGCCGCGTACTCCCATTCATCGTACGTGGGAAGGAAACCACCGTCCCAGATGCAGAAGGCGTACGCTTGCCACCACGTCACGCAGTTGATCGGTTTGGTCTCATTCGAAGCTGGTGACGGCGTCCAGCTGAAAACATCCAGGTCGGAGGCCTCGCCGGGACACGCGAGCCGTTCGTTCCACTCCGCGACCGTGGCGTAGAGGCCATGATCGGGCGAGCTCCACGCGGGGTGCCAGCCATCGACGAAATCATCCGTGGGCTCGATGCCAGCGCCGTCGTTGTAGTGCGTGTGCTGCCCGTCGCCCTCTTGGGGCAAGTACCCGTCGAGGACGGCGGCGACGAACTTGCGGAAGCGCCCGACCGTCACCTCGTACTTGTCGAGGCGGAAGGAGCTCACGGAGACGGTCCCGTTCGCGCGCTCGGAGTGAAACGAGCCGCCGGGGACCAGCGGGCTTTGGCAGCAGTCTTCGTTTCGATCGGGGCCGCAGTTCTTGGCAAGCCCCGCACAGCTGGCGGGTTTCTGACACTGCCCACCGCTGCACCAGTAGGCGCAGCTCTCCGCGTTCTGCTTGCTGACGAGGTTCGGCCCGCACTCGAAGCGCTCGCTCGCGTCGCTGGCGCAGACCGCGTCGCCCGCCTGTTTTCCCTCGCACTCGTCGAGGATCGGCGCGCACTCCCCGGCTTGGCAGCCCATCCCCGATTCGCAGGCGCCGCTGCCCGTGGTGCTGACCAGATCGGCGCCGCAGACCTGCGGCTCGTTGCCAACGCACAGCGGCGCCGCCTCGCCCGCTGTGCGGCCCGCACATTCGGGCACGATCGGCTGACACGATCCCTGCGAGCCGCCCGCCGCGGTGTCGCAGTTGTTGCTGCCAGAGCAGGTGCCGTTGCTCTGCCAGCTGCCGCCGATGCAGATCAGCTGCGCTTTTTGCGCGTGGCCGGCGCAGCCGAGCGCGCCGTCCGGGGCGCACGGCGTGCCCACCGTACCAATCACCGCGGGCTCCGGCTCTCCGCCGCCGGCCCCGGCGCTGCCCGCCGCGCCGCTCGCTCCACCGGTGGCGGGTCCGCCGCTCGCGCCGGCGGTGTCGGTCCCACCCGTGCCACCGGTTTCGGTCCCGCCCGTGTTGCTCCCACCGCCGCCGGTATCACCCGCGGCGCCGGCCAGGCCACCGCTGCCCGAGCTCTGCCCGCCGGTGCCGCCGGAACTGTCGTTGAACTGGCGTTCCGTCTTTCCGCACGCCAAGAGCAACGCCGGCAAGCTGAGGACGCCAAGCCACTTGACCCCCCTTCGTGCCCGCATTCTCGATAAGCCATCTTTCATCGCAAAACAACACCTCCGACACGCGGAACACCACAGCAGAATCCATAACATGCTGGGATTTCACGAGCCACGCCTCGAGAGCCCTCCCAGCGTCAGGATTCGTTCGGGTTCGCGCGCGCGCGCCCCCAAGCAGCCGCCCTCGATGAACTCCAACACTCCTGGCGAAATAAATGAGCCCTTCCAGAGCGACAACCGGTTGTCGCGGAAATTGAGACGATCTAGGTCTAGACCTCCAACCGAAACGCTTCTGGCAACAGCGCTGCCAGGCTCGTCCGGCGCTCGGCGCGCGGGCTCGCGACGACGACCACGACCTCGCGTCCGAGCTCGAACAGCACTTGGCGGCAAATCCCGCACGGCATGGCGGGCGGATCGGCGTCGGTGAACACGGCTACCGCCACGATCGTGCGGTCGCCCGCGCTCACCATCGCGGCGACCGCCGCGCGCTCGGCGCACAGGGTCGCCCCGTAGCTCGCGTTCTCCACATTGCATCCCAGGTAGCGCCTGCCGGTCGAGCTCAACACCGCCGCCCCCACCTGAAAGCCGGAATAGGGTGCGTAGGCCTGCTCGCGGGCGGCGCGCGCCGCGTCGCGGAGCTCGGCCAACACCGCCTCGTCGATCGGATCCGTCATCTGGGGCCTTGCTCGCCGCAGAGCTCGATCCACTGCCGCAAAAAGCGCGCGAAGCGGTCGCGGCTCGCGCGCGCCACGCGCTCGACCTCCGCGTGATCGAGCAGCGCGCCGGTGATGCCCGCCGCGGCGTTGGTGATGCAGCTCACGGCCCCGACACGCACGCCGCGGTGGCGGAGCGCGATCACCTCGCTCACGGTGCTCATGCCGACGGCGCTGGCGCCGAGCAGCGACAGCATCCGGATCTCGGCCGGCGTCTCGTAGCTGGGGCCAAGCAACCCCGCGTACACCCCCTCCTTCAGGTCCACCGAAACCAGCTTCGCGGCGCGCCGCGCGGCCTGGGCGAGCTCGGGGCAGTAGGCGCGGGTCATGTCGGCGAACTGCGGCGGCACCGTGTTGCCCACCAAGGGATTGTGACCAGTGAGGTTCAGGTGGTCGGTGATCAGCATGAGATCGCCGGGCGAGAGGCTCGGCGCGATGCCGCCAGCGGCGTTGGTGAGGAGGACCTGCTGGCACCCGAGCGCGCAGAGCAGGCGCACCCCGAACACGGCCCGCTCGACCGGGTGCCCTTCGTAGAGGTGCACGCGGCCTTGCAGGCACGCGATCGGGCGGGTGCCGATCCGCCCGAGGCAGAGATTCCCGGCGTGGCCGTGCACCGCCGCCTGGGGCATGTCGGGCAGCTCGGCGTAAGGGATGGTCACCCGTTCAGTCAGCGCATCGGCGAAGCCGCCGAGCCCCGAGCCCAGCACGAGGCCGAGCCTGGGGCGGAGCTCCGTTCGGCCCAGCACGACACCGGCCGCTCGTTCGACCCGCTCGAGCCACGACGCTGTCATCGGCCCAGGCTATCCGAACGGCCCGAGCCTGGCGAGCGCCGGAGGCATGCTATGGTCGCGGCCCTTTCCGGCCGGGGCCAGCATCGAAGCGCCCCGAAACACCCATAGATCGAACGGTTTTTGTCATGGCTAGCAAGTTCTCCGAGTTCCTGAGCGAAAACAAAATCGACGCGCGCCGCGTGCTGCTGGCGTCCCGGCAAATCGAGCGGCTGAAGCCGGAGGACCGCCGCCTCAAGCTCCAGCGCCGCAAGACGAAGAAGCCGGAGGGCAGTGAAGGCGCGGCCGCCACGGAGAAGCCGCGCTCCGGGCGCCCGGTGACGCCACGGCTGCTGGACGACGTCAGCAAGGGCAAGCCCGTGTCCGGACCCGCGAAGACCCGCCTCCTGCGTGCGGTCAACCGGGTGCTCGAGCAGAAGCAAAAAGACCCGGTCGACCTGCGCCGCCTGTTCTGAGGCACCCGGCGGCAAGCACCTCGAGGCTCGCGTCGGTTTTGCGGGCGGTCGCCGCCGTTTCTGGCCAACCCTAAATGTAACGGCGAGCCTGTGCATCTAAGCTCGTTGGATGCGGCTGGTAGGAGCGGGTCGACCCAGAACCCCTGCACAGCAGGTCGGGGAAGCTCCGTCTAGTCGTCCGGAAGACTCCGACCTGAAGGCGGTGATCGAGCGCGCCCGCGGCGGTGACGCCCTCGCCTTCCGCGAGCTCTTCCGGCGCTACCGCGCCGACGTGGCGCGGCTCGTGCATCGCATGGTGGGCAGCGGCGGCGACCTGGACGATCTGGTGCAAGAGGTGTTCTTGCAGGTCCACCGCAGCATCGGGGACTTTCGTGGGCAGGCGCGCTTCAGCACCTGGCTGTACCGGGTCGCGGTCAATGTCGTGCTGATGCAGCGTCGGGCGGCTCGCAGCCGTCCGACGTTCAGCTATGTCGAGCCAGCCACGCTGGACGACAAGCCGCTGCCGGACGAGCAGCTCGCGCGCACGCTCAGGATCGAGGCCTTTTATCGCCTGCTCGACCGGATCAGCGAGAAGAAGCGCACGGTGTTCATCCTGCACGAGCTCGAGGGGCTGGTCCCCGCCGACATCGCGAGGATCGTGGATGCCCCGGTGCTGACGGTGCGAACGCGCTTGTTCTACGCGCGCCGCGAGCTCGCCGGGATGATGAAGGACGAGCCCGAGCTGTGCGCCCTCATTCACCAGCTCGAGAGCGAGGACGGAGAAGCATGAGTCAGCCCGGGACGGAGATGCGCGCCCTGCGCCAGGTCGTGCGGGACCTGGTGGCAGAGCCCGTGCCTTCGGTCGACTTCGACCGGATGGAGGACACGCTGCTCCGCAAGCTGCAGTGCGAGCCGCCGAGGCGAGCACGCGCTCCTCGCACAAAGGCCGTTTGGCTGGCCGCCGCGTTCGCGGCCACGGCACTCGCCGCCGCGGCCGTCCTGGGGCCCCGCTGGGCTTCGCCCGAGAGCGCGCCCGTCGGCCGCGGCGCCCCCACCCAACCGGCGGCGGCGGAGGAAGAGGTGGTGCAGGGGGATCGGCTGCTCGTCGGGCAGCGCCTGGTCACGAGCGCGGCGCCGCTTCGGGTCGAGCACCCCGAGCGAGCGAGCTGGACGCTCGCTCCGCACTCGAGCGCGCGGTTGGTGCGCAGCGGGGAGCAAATCGCGGTGGAGCTGCAGTTTGGCGCGCTCTTGGCGAGCGTCGCCCCGAGCAGCCGCCCGGAGTCGTTCGCGGTGGAGGTCGGCGAGACGCACGTCGCCGTGCACGGCACCGTGTTCCGGGTCAGTCGGCGCGAGGAGACCGCGCACGTCGAGGTCCTTCACGGGACGGTGGCGGTTGGCGCTCGCTCGGAGGCGGCGCGCGTCTGGCTGCTGACGGCGCCGGCGACCGGCCGCTTCTCGCTCGATGGCCGCCGCCTCGACACGGCCGAGTTCGCCAAGACGGCGCCGCGCTCAGTCCCTCGCGCGCTTCCCAGCGCACGAAGCGCTGCCGGGTCCGACGCCGTCGGCAGCGTCGGACCTCACCCCAGCAGCGAGCAGGATCCAGAGCCGCTCGAGCCGCACCCGTCCGGCGCCGAGCTCGAGCGCGCGCTCGAGCTGCTCATCGAGGACGTGCGCGACTGCTTCGCGAGCCACACTCAACCCAGCGGCAACGTCGTGATCCAGGCGCGCTCCACGCTGCACGTCCAGGTCGAGCCGAGTGGGCGGGTCGGGCAGCTTACGTTCGACCCACCCCTCTCACCCGCCGTGCGCGCCTGCGCCGAGGAGAGGGTCGCGGCGCGACGGTTTCCGCCGTCGAAGCTCGGCGCCCGTACGGGCCGCCTGGTCCTGCTCACGCGCTAGAGCGCCGAACGGTTTGCGGAGCAGAGCGTTTGGCGCGGAAAATGAGACCATCTAGAGCACCGAGCCGTGAGCAGACGAGAGGTTTTCCCGATGAATCGGGGCCCTCACCCCGATGGGGGCCGCGATTCATCGGGATCTCCGCGCTGGCACACTGATCGGTGCTCTCGGCACGCTCACAGCTCGCGGCGGAGCACGACGGCGCGGCCTTCGCCGATCATCCAGCGCAGGCTGCGCTCGTCGTCGAGCTTGAAGTGAGCGCGGCTGGTCCTGCCGTCGCGGGCCTGGATGCTCAGGTAGACGTCGTTCTTGTGCACCCTGGCCACCTCGTACTTGCCGCTCCGAGGATCTTCGGCCGCGATCGCGATGGTGACGTGGTCACCGGCAAACTCCATGCTGAGACCTTTGGTCCACCCGGTGGCTGCCGCGACGCTCTCCGGATCGACGTTTTCCACCGCTTCCCCGAGCCAGCGCCCTTCGAGCTTGCGCTGCATGGGGTGGCCGCAAGCGGTCACGGGCAGGACGAGGGCCAACAGCAAGGTGCGGGATGTGATCGTGAGCAACCTCATCGAGCCCAGAATACCCACAGTCACCCACCCTGGACCACATTTCAGCAGTCCTTACCGCCGCTTGGGTCAAAGACAGCAGCGGGTACCCAGGCTGTAATCGAAGTACTGCGGCGGGTGGGAGCTGATGCGGGCGCCGCATCCGTCGCGGGTCGCACGGGAGAAAAACCCCCCGTGGAAGGCCCCGTCCGGGTCGTCCACCCACTCGTCCAGGTTGCCCACCATGTCGTAGACGGCGTCGTTGCCCCACCGGCTCGCGCACCCCGGCGTGTCCCCCGTACGGCGCAACAGCGGATCACCGGCGTGCTCGATCAGGTTCAGACGGGGATCGAGGTGGTGGATCGAGGCGTTGCCGTGCAAGACGCCGGCCGGATGGGCTTCGCGTCCGACATTGCATCGCCCGTGCTCGTAGTCGTCCCCGTACGGGTACTTCTGATCCGCCTCGCCGCGGCAAGCGGTGATCCACTCCTCGGGGCGGCAAAGGCGCTTGCCTGCGTTGCGACAGGCCGCCGCGGCCAGCTCGGCGTTGAGATAGCCATTCGGCAGCTGACCGCGGACCACCACGGCCCTCGGCTCGAAATCTTCGCCGAGCTGCCACTCGGGTGGCGCGGGGACGGGCATCTGACGAGCGATCCGGCGATTTTCGGTCTCGCGGCGCCGCTGCCAGCGCTCGAAGCTCGCCCGCGTTTGGGCGCGCGTCGGGTGATAGTGCGGCGAAACTGGCCGACGCTGGCGAGCGTCGACCAAGCTCACCTCGTAGCGGTCGATGCAGAACATCCCGCGAACATCGACCATCTCCGGGGGGCACCGCCCCGGCGGCGTCACGAAGCCGCCGGGAGGAGGCAAGAGGGCCGCAGGGCCCTCGTCGCCGCCGTCGGGTAGGTACAGCAGCTGCGGGATCGGCTCGGACACCGGCGCCGGACGGACCGGGGCGCTCGCGTCGCGTTCGTGCTTCGAATCGCTCCGATCACAACCCAGTGCGAGCAACGCGACGATGAGCACGGGCTCGCAGCGCTTCGACCATCGCGCCAGCATCATGGACGGTCGCGGGTGAGTCTGTCGCAAGCCGCACGACGACACAACCGCGCGGCGGCCGATCTCGAAGCGCTCGTCGATCTCCAAGGGCGTGCAGCAAACGCAGCCGAGGCTGCGGGCACGCTCACTTGCCGCGATAGACGATCAAGCCGTGGGTCAGATCATAGGGGCTCACGGCGACGCGCACCCGATCGCCCGGCAGCACCCGAATGTGATGACGGCGCATCCTGCCCGACAGCTGAGCGCGCACGATGGCGCCGCCTTGATCGACGCGGATGTTGTACTGGCCGCCACCCAGCGCGTCCTGGATGACGCCTTCCATCTCTAAAAGATCGCCTTTGCTCATGTGCTACGACTCGTCCCCGAAACCCGGGCAGCGGAAGCTGGCACAACCCCACCCGCAATGCAAGTGCGTGGAAACATTCCGTTCCGCGCATTCGACCCGACGGCCGAGGCCGCTCGGCGAGCGACAACCGCCGGATCTGCCAATCAAATTGGGCGCCCCGAATGACAGCACCGACCGAACCGTCCGCCACATTTCCAGCCACGTTGTTCGACTACAACGGCGTGCTCGTCGACGACGAGCTCGTGCACCTGGCTGCCTTTCAAGACGCCCTGGCGCCCCTCGGCATCGAGATCTCCGAGGCCGACTACTGGGAGCGGTACCTGGGCTTCGACGACGTCGGGGCCTTCGGCGCCATGCTGACCGACGCCGGGCGACAGCCGACGGAGGAGCAAGTCCGCGCTCTGGTCGAGGCGAAGCGCCCCCTGTACCTGGCTCGGGCCGAGCGCGGGCTCCGGCCCTTCGCTGGCGCCGCAAAGCTCTTGCAGCAGCGGGCCCGCTCGGGCCCGGTCGGCATCGTGTCCGGGGCGCTCCGCGATGAGATCGAGCTTGGTCTGACCACCCTGGGCGTTCGGGGGGACGTTGCGTTCGTGGTCGCGGCCGAGGACGCCGAGGCCTCCAAGCCCGATCCCTCCGGCTATCGGCTCGGCGTCCTCCGGCTCGCCGAGTCGATGGACCGGACGCTGGCCGAGCGGGCGCTCGTGATCGAAGACTCGATCGCAGGGGTGCAAGCGGCCAAAGCAGCCGGCCTGCCGTGCGTCGCGGTGTCGCACAGCTACCCGGCGGCCGATCTCGAGACGGCAGGCGCGGACGCGGTCGTCAGCCAGCTGGACGGCTTGGACGAAGCGACGCTCGGCGCGCTCTACCGGCGACTGTACGGATGAAGACCGGCTTCATCGCAGCGTCGATCGCGCTCACCCTGATCGCGTGGGCGCCGCCGGCCCCGAGCCAGGCGGTGCTCGACGCGCTGCGAGATCGCGGCGCCCTCGCGTGGCAAACGAGCAAGCTCAAAGCCATTCGGGGCGTCACGATCGGTCCGATCGAGAACAAGCTGCATCCCGATCGCGGGTACGGCAGCGACCGGTGCGCGCGCACGATGGAAGAGGCGCGCCGGATGGGCGCCAACTGGGTCAGCCTGACACCCTTCGGGCGAGTCTGGGATTTGAGCTCGAGCGGCATCGCCCTCGACTTCGAGGCCCCGAGCGGTGAAAACCGGCGCGCAGTGCGCGACGCCGTCGCCCAGGCGCACGCCGCCGGCCTGCGGGTGCTGCTCGTGCCGCATCTCTGGGTGGAGAGCGGCGGGTGGCGCGGCGAGATCGAGCCTGGGTCCGAAGAGCGGTGGCGCGCCTTCGCGGCCAGCTACCGGCGCTTCGTCCTGCACTGGGCGCAGCTGGCGCGCGAGGCCGGGGTCGACATGCTCGCGGTCGGCATCGAGCTGCGCAGCTGGGTCACCACGGCGCGCGCGCCCCAGTTCGCGGACATCGTGCGGGAGGTCCGCAGCGTCTACCCGGGGCCGCTGACGTACGCCGCCAACTGGGACGACGTCGAACAAACCGTGATCTGGGGCGAGCTCGACATCATCGGCATCAACGGCTTTTATCCGCTCGCGCGGCGCAAGGGCGCACCGCTGGCCGCCCTGCGGCGCGGCGCCGACGACGTTCGAAAGAAAGTGAAAGCCCTCGCCGAACAATGGGACAAGCCGGTGCTCTTCACCGAGTTTGGCTACACCACCCGCGAAGATCCGGCGATCGAGCCGTGGATCTGGCCCGATCACCTGGAAAAGGTCGTGATCGACGAGCAGGCGCAGGCCGACGCTTACCGCGCGCTGCTCGGGGCGCTGGTGGATGAGCCGCGCTTCGCCGGCTTCTTCGTCTGGCGGGTTTATGCCGACCCCGACGACGTCTCCCAGGAGGCCGAGTGGGGGTTCTCACCGCGCGGCAAACGCGCCGAGCTCGTGCTCAGGGACGCGTTCACCGCGCACTGGGCTGCGGACGGGCCGCGGCCGCTCGGCGCTGCCCTGATCCGGCGTGCAGCGGAGCGCGTCGGCGACTTCTGACGACCGTGAGCGGCTTATTTCCGGTCGACCGGCTCTTCGTGTTAGAGCGGACGCTCCCCGTGCAACGCGCCGATTGCCGCCCCGTTCGCCGCCTCGCCGCGCTCTTGGCGCCGGTCTGCCTGACCCTGGCCAGCAGCACGTCGCTGGCGGCGCCGCCCGTCGAGAACCCGCCGGAGCCGGCGCCCCTCGCCCGGGTCTTGAACGCGGAAAGCCGCACCCTCGACAACGGGTTGCGCTTGCTCCTGGCCCCTGACGGGGAGCTGCCCACCGTCACCTCTTGCGCCACCTTCAAGCTCGGCTTCGGTCATGAGCAACCGAAAGCCCGCGGAACGCTGGCCGCGCTGTTGAGGCTCACCACCGATCCGCTGCTCAATCAAGTCGCGCAGTTCGTCACCGGCCGCGCCGGCACCATCAGCCACGACGCGGGCGCCGACCTCAGCAGCATGTGCGTGACCGCGCCGGCGCACGAGCTCGGCCTGACGCTCTGGGCGCTCGCGGAGTGGATGAAGCCACTTCGGTTGAGCCAGGCGCGGCTCGACCGCGCGCTGGAGCCCGAGGGCGACGCTCAACCGCCGGAGACCACGCTGCTCGGCGCGCGGCGCCGCCTGAAGTCGCTGGTGTTTCGGGGCTACGCGCCCTACGACGTCGGCCCCGTGGAGGGGCTCGCGCCCGAGGACGTCGAGCAGCTGCACGCCGCGGGATTTCAGCCCCGCGCCGCCGTGATCTCGGTGGCTGGGCAGCTCGAAGAGGGGGCCGCCGTGCAGCTGGCCAACCAATACCTCGGCGCCGTTCCGCCGCGTGGCGCGCCGCCCGAGCTTGCGTCGGCGGAGGTCCCGCTCCAAACGACCGATCGCTTTCTGTTCTTCCACGATGCCAGCGCGGAACAGCCGTCGGCGTTCTACGGCTGGTCCATCCCAGAAGCAGCCTCGGAAGACCACCGGGCGCTGAAGCTCGCCGCGATCGTGCTGGCTGGGGGGGAAGGCTCGCGCCTGCACCAAGAGCTCGTGCACAAGCGGCACCTGCTGCAAGAGGTGCATCCCTTCATCGAAGCGGACCGCAAGACGGCATTGCTCGGCGTGCGGGTGGTCGCGAAACCGCGCGTCCCACTCTCGAGCGTGCACAAGATCATCATCGAGCAGCTGCGGAGGTTTCGTGGCGGCGGGCCGACGGCCGTCGAGCTCGACCGAGCGCGCGAGCGCCTCGGCGCCGAGCTCGTCTTCGAGCTGCAGAGCACCCGTGAGCGGGCGCGCTGGCTCGGCGAGCGCGCGGCGCGCGGGCAGCCGCTCGACGGCGCCGAAGCCTGGACGGACGCGTATGCGACCATCACTGCCGAGGCGGTGCGTCGAGCGGCCGGGCAGCACCTCACGGAGCTGCGGGTCAGCGTGGTCGAAGCGCACCCCCCTGGGTACCAGCGGTACGCCGGCAGCGGCGGCGCGGCGGTGGCGCGCGTGCACATCGTCGATCAAGGCGAGACCCTGATCGGCATCGCCAAGCGCTACGGCGTCTCCGTCGCCGCCCTCACCTCCACCAACCGGATCGACAAGAACAAACCCATCTTCCCTGGCCAGAAGCTGAAGCTGCCGTCCGGCGCCAAGGCCCCAAAGAAACCGCGCGTGCACGTGGTCAAGGCGGGAGACACCTTGATCGGCATCGCCAAGCGCTATGGCGTCACCGTCGCGGACATCACCGGCGCCAACGGCATCTCTCGCAAAAAACCGATCCGCGTCGGGCAGAAGCTGGTGGTCCCCCCGAAGAAGAAGTAGGGCGGAGGGCCTCCGGATGGGGGGCGCTCGCTCGGGGGCGGGATCGGGGG
>JAEZYZ010000354.1 GCA_023418705.1 Pseudomonadota bacterium
GGGTGACGGCGCTGCCCGCTGGTGGCGGAGCGGCGCGCGAAGTGGCCGATCGCATCGCCGCCGAGCGCGTCGGGCTCGAGGCCGCCCAGGCGCGCTACCTCGAGCGGGAGCGGGCCCGCGGCAGCACGGATCGGACCGGCGCGCTCGAGTTCGGGGTCGTCATCCCGGCGCGCTACGCCTCGACGCGGCTGCCGGGCAAACCGCTGCGCGAGATCGGCGGCAAGCCGATGGTCGTGCACGTGCTCGAGCGCGCGCGCCAGAGCGGGGCCGCCTTCGTGCGCGTGGCGACCGACGACGCCCGCATCGCGGACGCGGTCACGGCAGCCGGTGGGGAGGCGATGCTGACGTCGGTCGATCACGCCTCCGGCACCGATCGGCTCGCCGAGGTGGTCGAGCGGCTTTGCCTGCCGGACGCCGCCGTGATCGTCAACGTACAGGGCGACGAGCCCCTGATCGAGCCGGAGCTCATCGCCCAGGTGGCGCGGAGCCTCATCGAGCACCCCTCCTCGGGCATGGCGACGCTGGCGACCCCCATCGACAAACCCGCGGATCTGTTCGATCCGAACTGCGTCAAGGTCGTGCTGGACCAGGCGGGCCGCGCGCTCTACTTCAGCCGCGCGCCCGTCCCCTGGCTCCGCGCGGCCTTCGGTGAGGCGGTCTCGGGGACGATCGAGCAGGTGCCCGAGGGGCTCTATCTCCGGCACCTGGGGCTGTACGCCTACCGGGCCGGCACCCTGCGGCGCCTGAGCGCGACCGCGCCGGTGCCCATCGAGCGGGCCGAATCCCTCGAGCAGCTCCGCGCCCTGTGGCTAGGGATCGCCATCCAGGTCGCGGTCGTCCCTCACACGCCGAGCCTCGGGGTCGACACGGAGGCGGACCTCCGGCGGGCCGAGCAGATCCTCTTGCGCGCGTGAGGCCGCGGAAGGAAGTTCTTCGATCATGGGATCCGACGCCGCCGACCGCCCGCCGAAGCTCGGGGCCCCGCCCGATCCGCGCCGGGTCGGCGTGTTCTCCGCCGGCATCGCCCGCCTGCCGCACCTCAAGACCTTCGTCGGCTGCGAGGAGCTGGTGCGCGATCCCGCCGACGACCAGGCGCGCTCGCTCGACGCGGTGATCGGCTGGGGGCACAAGCCGACCGCCCAGGTGGCGCGCGAGTACGCGCAGCGGCACGGGCTGCCCTACCTGGCGCTGGAGGACGGCTTTCTGCGTTCGGTCGGCCTCGGGCGGGACGACCCGCCGCTGTCGCTCATCGTCGACGACGTCGGCGTCTACTACGACGCCCGAGAGCCGTCGCGCCTCGAGCGGCTGCTCGCCTTCGACGGGCAAGACGATCCGCTGGCGGATCCCGCGCTGCTCGAGCGCGCGCGGCGCTGCCGAGCCCGCATCGTCGACGCCAAACTGTCCAAATACAACCACACCCCGGTCTCGCTGCCGCCCGAGCTGTCGCCCGATCGCGGGCCGTTCGTGCTGGTGGCCGATCAGACGCTCGACGACGCGTCGGTGAGCCAGGGCCTGTGCAGCGCCGATGATTTCGATCAGATGCTGGAGGCGGCGCGGCGCACGCACGCCGGGGCGCGCATCGTCGTCAAGGTGCACCCGGACACGGTGGCGGGCATCAAGTCGGGCTACCTCGCCGAGCGCGCGCTCCCGGACGGGGTCGAGGTGGTGCGCGCGGCCGTCAACCCGTTGCTCCTCTTGCAAGGCGCTGCGCACGTCTACGTGTGCACCTCGCAGCTCGGCTTCGAGGCGCTGTTGCTTGAGAAGCCGGTGACCTCCTTCGGCGCGCCGTTCTACTCGGGCTGGGGGCTCACCGAAGACAGCAAGACCGTGGCGGGCCGCGGCCGGCGGCGCTCGCTCGACGAGCTCGTCGCCGCCGCGCTCTTGCTCTACCCGCGCTACGTGCACCCGGTGCGGGCAGAGCGCTGCGCGGCAGAAGAGATCATCGCCCACCTGGCGCTGCAGCGGCAGGTGTTCGCGCAGAACAGCCGTCGCTTCTTCTGCTTCGGCTTCAGCGCGTGGAAGCGGCCGTTCGTGCGCCGCTACCTCGCTGCGCCGGGAAACGAGGTGCGGTTCGTGCGCTCGCCAGAGCACGCGCTGCGCCGCGGGTTCGATCGGGGCGCCACCGTGGTGAGCTGGGCGAGCAAGAGCACGCCCGAGCTCTTGCGCTGGGCGCGCGAGGTGGGCAGCCCGGTCTGGAACATGGAGGACGGCTTTCTGCGTTCGGTGCGCCTGGGGTCCGATCTGACCGCGCCGGGCTCGCTCGTGCTCGACCAGCGCGGCATCTACTACGACCCGCGCCAGCCGAGCGATCTGGAGAGCTTGCTCCAAAACTGCCAGTTCACGCCCGAAGAGATCGAACGGGCCGCGGCGCTGCGCCAGGCCATCGTGGCCGCCGGTATCAGCAAGTACAACCCCGTGGCGCGCTCGCCGCTCGAGCTCCAGAAAAAGCCGGGGCAGCGCGCGGTGCTGGTGGTGGGTCAGGTCGAAGACGACGCCTCCGTGCGCTTCGGCAGCCCGGTGATCAAGACCAACCTGGCGCTCTTGCGCGTGGCGCGCGCGAGCTGCCCTGGGGCCCACCTGGTGTACAAGCCGCACCCCGACGTGCTCAGCGGCAACCGGCGCGCGCAGGTGCTCGACGAGCAGCGCGGCCTGTGGGACGAGCTGGTCGAGCAGGCGCCCATCGATCAGTGCCTTGGCGCGGTCGACGAGGTGCACACCATGACCTCGCTGGTCGGCTTCGAGGCCCTGCTGCGGGGGTTGCGCGTCGTCACCTATGGCCAGCCCTTTTATTCGGGCTGGGGCCTCACCCTCGATCGCTGCCCGCTGGACCGCCGCACGCGGCGGCTGTCGCTCGACGAGCTGGTGGCCGGCGCGCTCGTCGCGTACCCGCGCTACTATTCGTGGCAAGCGCGAGCGTTCTGCACGCCCGAGGACATGGTGTTCGAGCTCTCCGCCGGGCGCGCCCTGGGCGAGAAACGTCCGTACGCCGTCCCCGGCGTGCTGCGCAAGCTGCGCGGGCTGGCGCTGTCGGCATGGGAGTGGACGCGTGAGCTCTAGCGTATCGCGGCCGGGGACTCTTGCCCTGTCCGAAGAGGAAACGCCGCTGGCCGAGACACCTCGGATCACGGTGCTCGGCTCCGGCTACGCGCCGGAGCATGGGCTCGAGCAGCTCCGGGGACGCCATGTGCTGCTGTTGCAAGGCCCGGCGGGCCCGTTCTTTCGTCGCGTCTCGGGGCACCTGCGCCGCCGCGGCTGCCGCATCACCAAGGTGAACTTCAACTCCGGAGACGACCTGTACTACCGCGGCGCGGAGGTCGTGCGTTTTCGCGGCGCGCGCGACCAGTGGCCGGCCTTTTTGGCACGCCTGCTCGACGAGCGCGGCATCGAGGCCATCGTGCTGTTCGGCGATTGCCGGCCGCTGCACCGTGTCGCCATCGAGCACGGACGCGCCAGCGGCCGGTTGGTCTTCGTCTTCGAAGAAGGCTACCTGCGCCCCGACTTCGTCACGCTCGAGCAGAACGGCGTCAACGGGCACTCCAGCATCCCGCGCGACCCGGAGTTTTACCGCGCGATCGAGCCGCGCCCGCTGCCCGAGCCGCAGCCCGTCCGCCACGGCTTCGCGAGCGCCATGGCGCACACCATCTGCTACGCCACCGTCAACGCCCTGCTCGCCGCCAGGTACCCGAGCTACCGCCACCACCGCGACATCCGTCCCTTTCATCAGGCCGGTTTGTGGCTGCGCGGCGGCGTCCGCCGCGGGCTGCACACCCTGCGCGACCGCCCCATCGACCGCCGTTTGATGGCCCGCAAATTGGGCGCCTACTTCTTCGTCCCGCTCCAGGTGCACCTCGATTCTCAGATGCAGCACTGCCAGTTCGAGACCATCGAGCACTTCATCGAGCACGTCGTCGCCTCCTTCGCCCACCACGCCCCGCCCCACACCAAGATCCTGCTCAAGCACCACCCCTTCGATCGCGCCTACCGCGACTACTCCGCCCTGATGGCGGACCTCGTCCGCCGCCACCGCCTCGACGACCGGCTGCTCTACGTCGACATCATCAACATCCCCGCCACCCTGCGCGCCGCCCTCGGCACCGTCGTCATCAACAGCACCGTCGGCCTCTCCTCCATCCACCACGGCACTCCCGTCAAATGCCTCGGCACCGCCGTGTACGACATCCCCGGCCTCACCCACCAGGGCCCCCTCGACACCTTCTGGACCGCCCCCGGCAAGGTCGATCGCGCTCTCTACGAGCGCTACCGGTACTATCTCCGCACCCACAACCAGATCAACGGCAGCGTCTGGACCGACCTGTGTTTGTGAACGGGGGTGCGGGGGGGAACGCGGTTGCGGGCGCTCGCTCAGCGCCTCCGGCCGCGCGCGCCCGTCGCTGTGCGCCTACTCCTCCCGAGGCGCGCTGCCGCCGCCGTGCGCCTACTCCTCCTCCGCCTCTCCTCCTCCGCCTCTCGCCCGCGCTCCCTGGCCTGTTCGACGCGCTTGCGTCTGTGCGCTCCGCCCCGCGCCGCCCGCCGCGCGGGGCGCCCGATCCACTTGCGCTGGCGCAAGTGAGCTCATCCTTCGGCAACTGCTTGCGGAGTCGTAGGACTCAGCGCGTAGAGTAGCCTCGACCCAGGAGCATGTCCCTCCCCATCGGCTGTCCATCCCGGTCGTTGCGTTCTTTCGGTCACAGGACAACAGTATCTCAGGGTCAGCCCCTTGGGGGGCGGTGCGCGTGCGTGGGGTGGACAGAAAAGTGCGCGACACTTCTAAATCTAACCCCGGAGCGGTATAACCTATGGTATAAGTAACATATGGGGAAGCTGTCGCAGCTCGATGATGACGCCGTCGTTGCCGAAATCGGCCGTGTCTTAGGGGCTCAACGCCGGCTCACGGCGCGCCTACTGGAGTGCTTGATAGAGGTCGAGGATCGGCGGCTTCATTGGCGTGCCGCCTGTTCGTCGATGTTCGAGTATTGCGTGCGGCGGCTCGGGATGAGTGAGGGAGAAGCCTTTCGCCGCATCGCCGCGGCTCGCTTGGCGCGGCGGTTTCCGGTCATTCTCGAGCGGGTCGAACGCGGCGCCATTCACCTGTCCGCGTTGGTCCTCTTGCGGAAATACCTGACCGAGCAGAATCACGCCGCGCTCTTGGATGCGGCCAGCGGCAAGACCAAGAGCGCCGTGCAGGAGTTGATCGCTGCCCGCTTTCCGCGCCCCGACGCGCCCACCGTTCTCCGCAAGCTCCCAGCGCGCCGGGCGCACCGCACGGCCGGAACGCCGCCGAATCGTGGTCCCAGCTCAGACCCAGCGCCGATGGAGAGCGGTAGGACTCAGTCTTCGCTCGCCGCCGCCGAGGCGGACCGGGGGGACCGCGGGGACACGACGGCGATTTCGCAGCCGACCCGATCCGCAGAAGCTCATGGTCCGGGAAGCTCGCAGGCGACTCGGTCCGCACAAGGTCTTGGTCAGGGAAGCTCACAGTCGACGCACCGCATGGCTGCGAGCACTCCGGAGCCGGGTGCGGGAGCCGCCGACGCGCTTGGCTCGTCGCCGGCCACTTCGGAGTCGGCACCAACCGCTGCGCTGGGCTTGTTGCCGGCGACTTCGGAGTCGAGACCGACCGCCGCGCTTGGCTCGCCGCCGGCGACCTCGGAGTCGAGACCGACCGCCACGCTTGGCTCGCCGCAGCGTCGACCGGCGCGGGTCGAACCATTGTCGCCAGCGCGCTTCAAGCTCGAGCTGACCATGGACCAAGCGATGAAAGAGAAGCTCGAGCGCGCACGTGATCTGCTGAGCCATGCCGTCCCCGACCGGGACATCGTGCGGGTGCTGGATCGCGCGCTGGACACCTTGTTGCTCGATCTGGAGAAAACGCGACTCGCGCGGACCAAGCGGCCCCGGCGATCCGCGGCCTCAGTGCAGGCAGCTTCAGTGCAAGCGGCCTCAGTGCAGGCGGCCTCAGTGCAGGCGGCCTCAGTGCAGGCGGCATCACCGTCGCGCGCATCGGCACCGGTGGCGACGACGCTCGCGGCATCAACGTCGTCGGAGTCTGCACGGATGGTCTCGGGGCACGTGGCAGCAGGTCCCGCGGCACTAACGTCGCGCGCATCGGCACCGGTGGCGACGACGCTCGCGGCATCAACGTCGTCGGAGTCTGCACTGACGGTCTCGGGGCACGTGGCAGCAGGTCCCGCGGCACTAGCGTCGCGCGCATCGGCACCGGTGGCGACGACGCTCGCGGCATCGCCGTCGTCGGCGCCAGCACTCGCGGTCTCGGCAGCAGGGCAGGCCGCACCAAAGACCGCGGCATCAACGTCGCGCGCGCCAGCACCGGTGGCGGCCGCGCGTGCGGCGTCAGCGCTGACGGCCTCGGCAGTGGCGGGGCCCTTGCCGGCCGCATCGGCAGTGGCGGAGCCCGTGCCGGCGGCATCAGATCCAGTGGTGGGCGGGTTTGCCTCGGCAGTGGCGGGGCCCTTGCCGGCGGCATCGGAACCAGGGGTGGCCGGGTTGGCGGCCTCGGCAGTGGCGGGGCCCGTGCTTGCGGCATCGGGTTCAGGGGTGGGTGGGGTTGCGGTATCGGCAGCGGCGGGGCCCGTGCTTGCGGCATCGGATCCGGTGGTGGCCGGGTTGGGGGCATCAGCGCCGTTGGCGGCAGCGCCCGTTTCATCAACGCAGCCGCCCGAAGGAGCTGCTAGCGGTCCGATTGGATCTGCGCCGATTGCGTCGACGCGCGATGGCGGTGGGGGATCGACGTCCAAGAAGGGGCGTGGCGGACATGGTTCGGGCGGATGCGGTGCCATCCGCCGCGAGATTCGGCGTGAGGTGTTTGCTCGCGATGGGGAGCAGTGCACCTTCGTCGATGCCAAGGGTCGGCGGTGTCAAGCGCGCGCTTTCTTGGAGCTGGATCACATCGTTTCCCGCGCGGTCGGCGGAAGCGGTGAAGCAGCGAACGTTCGTGTTCGCTGCCGGGCGCACAACCAATGGCATGCCGAGCAGACGTTCGGAAAGGGCTACGTCGGGCGGCGGGTGGAACAGGGACGGGAAGCGCAGCGAGGACCGCGTGCGAAGCGGGGTCCTGAGAGGGAGGCGGGAACCGGTGACTTGCGCCAGCGCAAGTGCACGGCATGACGGAGCTCGCGCCAGCGCTAGGGGACGGCAATGACGGAACTGAACGCGCGCCAACGCAGGTGTACGGCATGGCCGAACGAGGTTGAGCGTGCGCCAGCACAAAAGGCGATGGGGAAGGCAAGGCGATGGGGAAGGCAAGGCGATGGCGATGGCAATGGCGCAGGGGAAGGCGATGGCGGGGGCGAAAGCGGTTTCCCGAAGTCGGTGATTTGGGCGATCATATCGGTCTCGATGTCCCGCGACGGAACCGCACCCTTGGGCGCCGACACGCTGATCGTGACGCCCACCTTCAACGAGCGGGAGAACCTGCGCTTTTTCGTGGCGGCGACGCTCGCGGTCGCGCCGGGGGCGCACATCCTGGTGGTGGACGATGCGTCTCCGGACGGCACGGGGGCGTTGGCGGACACGATCGCGGCCGACGATCCGCGGGTGAACGTGCTGCACCGGCCTGGGAAGCTGGGCCTGGGCACGGCGTACGTCGACGGGTTCACGTGGGGGCTTCAGCGCACTTATCGCTACTTCTTCGAGATGGACGCGGATCTGTCGCACGACCCGGCGTACCTGCCGGAGTTCTTCGCGGCGCTCGACGCTGGGGCGGATCTGGTGCTCGGATCGCGAAACATCCCCGGCGGCGGCATCGAAGGCTGGGGGCCGGGGCGGCACCTGCTGTCGAAGGGGGGATCGCTCTACTCGCGGCTGATCCTGGGCGTCGACGTGCACGACCTGACCAGCGGCTACAAGGCGTTCACGCGCGGCACCCTCGAGCGCATCGAGCTGCCGTCGCTGCGTTCGAACGGCTATTCGTTTCAGATCGAGACGGTGTACAGGGCGCTCTCTGCGGGGCTCACGGTGAAAGAGGTGCCGATCGTCTTCGTCGATCGCCGCGCCGGGCGCAGCAAGATGAGCCGCGACATCTTCATGGAGGCTGTCGTCATGGTGTGGAAGCTGCGACTGGCGGGTCTACGGCGACGGTGAAGCCGTCGGCGCTCCGCCGCGGCGACCAGAGGGCTACTCGGCGCTCGACCTTGGCGGGAAGATCTTGCCGAGGTCGAGCTCCACGTCGGGGAACGGCGGCACCCGCGCTGCCGCGCTCTCGTCGAAGCTCCCGGCGTCGATCCAGGTCCCGTCGCAGGAGCGACCGCTCCACCGTTCGAGGGGCCGACCCCATCGGTCGACCCCTCGGGGAGCTTGGGCGCGTCGTGATCGGAACGCGCCGCTCTGCGTCGCGCGCCGATCAGTTCGTCCGGTGGGGGAAGTTGCCGGACATCTGCAGCAGCGTGATCATGCCCACGGTGGCGGGGTAGTAGGTACGGTTGAACTCCGGGTTCTCCATGATGTCGAGCACCGCGCGGAAGGCGCGCTCGCGCAGGGCCGTGTGGCTGGTCGCCATGGCACCGACGCCGACCGGGCCGATGAAGGACATCTGGTTCTCTTGGGCGTTGGCGTGGGGCATCAGGCTCGAGGTGAAGCCCGCGCGCATCAGGTCGATGCTCTCGCCGTTGTCGTAAAAGCCGTTGAAGAACCCGACGAGCGTATTGAGGTAGCTCTTCGCGGTGGCGTTGTCGTGCAGGCAGGCGTCGAGCGCGATGCGCCAGGGCACGCGCGCGGCGTCGAAGGCGTAGACGGCCACGCCCGGGAAGCTCGTCACCGCAGCACCGAAGGTCTCACCCGGCACGGCCTGGCTGGAGTTCACGTCGCACCAGTCGGCAGGCAGCGTGCCGCCGCTGAACCACTGCGTGCAGTCGTTCAGGATGCCGTAGTTCGTCGTCCGGACCGTGGACCAGGTGGCGCTGCCGGAGAGGGCCTGGAACACCGGGTAGAACGAGGGCGTGAAGTACGAGGCGTTGAACGCCCCGGTGCTGCCCCAGCTGTCGCCGGGGCCGATGCGGTTGCCCGACTGCATGTCGCGGCTGGCGATGGCGTTGATCATGGCGGTGGCGCGGGTCGCGTAGTCGCCGCCCCACTGCATGGCGCCGAGCGCGAGCGCGTACGCGATGTCCACGTCGGCGTCGGTGGCCGAGCCGCTGCCGTTGCGGCTCCACTTCATGAGCCCGTTGGACAGCTGGCTGTTCACGTACGTCCAGAACTCGTCGAACGCGGCCTTGTCACCCATCGCGGCGGCGATCAACATGCCGTAGCCCATCGCCTCGCTGGGGGTGTCGTCGCCCTGCTCGGGCGAGAGGACGCGCTGCCCGGGGTTGCCGGCCCGCACGAAGTTCTCCTTCCAGCGCAGGTAGGCCTGGGCGATCGCCCCGACGAACTTGTCCGCGTCCGTCGGGCGCGTGCAGCTGCCGACGGTGCCGTCGGCGCCCTTCTGGGGGTACGCCTTGGCGGTGCCGGACGCCGACTCGAACGGCAGCGGGCGGTCATCGCAGGACTCGGTGACGAGCTCGATGTCGTCGACCCACAGATCGAACGGCTCGGTCTTGGCGTACTCCGGCACCGGCGTCGCGTTCTGCGACAGGTTCTTGGCCGCGTTGAACACGAACTGCATCTTGAGCACGTTCGAGGCCACCTGGCGTCGCTGCGCGGTGGTCAGGTTGCTCGGCAAAAATTGGGGATACAGGTCGCGATCGAAGCAGAGGGTGTACGTCTGCCAGTCGGTGGTGAGCTCGTTCTCCTGGTGGAGGAAGCGGCCCACGTGGTTGTAGCAGCCGTCGCCCGAGCACTGTCCGCCCGGGTTCTCCGAGCCTTCGGTCCACGGGGTCGAGATGTTGAAGCGCACCGGCGACGGCGTGTTGCCGCCGAGTTTGGCGCGGAAGCGCACGCCGGTGAAGGCGCTGGCGTCGTAGACGGTCGGCGCCTCCGGCGTACCGGCGAGGCTGAAGCCGATGCCCACGTACGACATGTTGCCCGAGCCGGTCGTGTGCAGCGCGTACTGGTTGCAGTCCTCACTGCCCCACTGCTCGACGCCGATCTCGTGCGTGCCGCCGCCGCCGTTGAAGGCCTCCCAGGTGCCGCTGAAGCCGTTGGCTGCCAGGACGTCGAGCGAGCCGTCCTCGAAGTTGGAGATCATGCCCGGGCGCAGCTCACAGTTGCCGCCCTCGACGCACGCTCCGCCAACGCAGTTCTGCCCCTCGGGACAAGCCATCCCGCAGGCGCCGCAGTGGTTGCGGTCGGTCATGGTGTTGGCGCACGTGCCGCTGCAGTCGGTCTGGTTGGGGCCGCAGCCGCAGACGCCGCCGGTGCAGCTTTGTCCGGTCGGGCAAGCGTTGCCGCACGCTCCGCAGTGCTGCGCGCTGGTCATCGGATTGACGCAGGTGCCGTCGCACGAAATGTTGCCGGCGACCGGGCAGCCGCAGCTGCCGCCCGCGCAGCTCTCACTGGCGCCGCACATGTTGTCGCAGCCGCCGCAGTGGTTGCGGTTGGTGTTCACGTCCACGCAGCTGTTGCCGCATTGGGTCTCGGTCGCCGCGCAGGTGCCGCAGACACCCATCGAGCAGGCGGTGCCGGCGCCGCAGACGTTGGCGCAGGTGCCGCAGTTGTTCCCGTCGGAGCCGGTGTCCACGCACGCGCCGCCGCAGTTGGTGAGACCGGCGGCGCAGGTGCAGGTTCCGCCGGTGCACGTCTGACCGGCGCCGCAAGCCATGCCGCACGCGCCGCAGTTGGCGAAGTCCGTCATGGTGTCGGTGCAGACGCCATTGCAGGAGGCAAGGCCGGGGGCGCAGGGGCTCGTGACCCCGCCCGTCCCACCGGTATTGAACCCACCGGTCCCGGCGTTCCCACTGCCGCCGCTGCCGCTCGTGGCGCCGGTGCCGCCGCTCGACGGGCCGGGATTGTTGCCCGACGTCGATGAACAGGACCATCCCGCCAATAGACAAGCCGCTGCCGCGATTGCAAAAGACGCGATACGCTTGATCATTCCTAAAGACTCCTGGTGCCGAGTCCGATCCTTGTTGAATCGAATTCGAGCGAAACTTTTTTCCCTACCACCGTCCGCACTGCGGGAAGCGGTGAGCGGTCCGAAGCATCGCTCAGGATGTACGTCACAGCAAGCGCAGGTGGGAGGTCGGGCGCGAAATCGAACGACGTTGATCGACCCATCGCATGGATCGCCAAGCGCCAAAAAACCTGCGCCGAAATGCGAATTGGTGGCACCTTTTTGCCCTGGCGAAAAATTCGAGCGGCGAGATCGGTAGCTCGAGCCGATGCCAGCGTGATCTGGTCGCCGAAAAATGGATCGCCTGCTGGCGCGACACGGCGGGCGGAAAATTACGACAAAGTTCCGTGTCCCGCGCCGGATGGAAAATTGCGACCTATCCCGAGTTTCGCTCTCATGTACGTTGGCGCGTGCCTCAGGGGCGAGCTTGGACTACAGCTCCGACTCCGGGTTTCGTGATCTTGGGTTTGGTTTAGGTACAAGTGACTTCATCGTGAGAGGGCACGTGGCACACCAGAAACAATCGTTTTTTTCTCGTTCCGTTTTGCTTTCGTTTGGATTGGCGGCGGCCGCTGCGCTCGGCGTGAGCTGCAGCTCCGAGGCACCTCCGCCTGGCGGCGGCGGCGGCTCTGGCAACGCCAACACCGGCGGCGCAGGTAACACTGGGACCGGCGGGTTCGCAGCCGGCGGGACGGGCGGGGTCGCGAACCCCTGCGCGGTCGGCCTGCAAATGTGCAACGGCGCCTGCGTCAACACCCTGTCGGATCCAGCCAACTGCGGAACTTGTGGCACCGCCTGCGGGGCGCTGTTTTGTAGCCAGGGCGCGTGCAGCGCCTCCTGCGCGGTAGGCACCACGGCCTGCGGCAACGGCTGCGCGAACCTGACCAACGATGCGCAAAACTGCGGGGCGTGTGGCACCGTCTGCACCGCGACCCAAGCCTGCCAGAACAGCACCTGTGTGGAGGTGGGCGGCACCGGCGGCACCGGCGGCGTGGGTGGCACCGGCGGGACCGCAGGTATCGGCGGAACCGCAGGTACAGGCGGGACCGCAGGTTCGGGCGGGACCGCAGGTTCGGGCGGCGCAGGCGGCGTGCCGCCGGCGGGTCCTCCCGGCTATGCGATCTGGGGTGACTGGTACGGCTGCGCCTGGACGGGCGTCAGCGATCTGGGCGACGACGGCAACCCGGTGGCGGGTTTGATGTCCACCATCAACCCGACGGATTTCGTCTCGAAGCCGCCCGAGGACGCCTTCTGCGCCAGCGGCACGGTGGACGCCGCTTACACGAGCGTCGCGCTGATGGGCTTCAACACCGCGGAGCAACCGCCCGCCGATTGCGCGGCCAAGCAGGCGGATCCGAACGCCCCGCCGCAGCCGGCGGTCACCCCGACGAACAACGGCATCGCCGTCGACTTCGTCAAGCAGGGCGCCAGCACGAGCTTCACCTGGCGCGTGCAGCTCCAGGGCCCGAACGGTCACAAGCCCGGCGCCGCCGGGGCGAGCGACCGCTGGTGCGCCACGGTCGCCGGCGTTCAGGGCAAGGTGTTCGTGCCCTATACGGACTTCTGGACCGAATGCTGGGGCGCGACGGAAGCCGAGAAGGGCACGCGGTACAACCGCGAACCCATCTCCGCGGTCGTGTTCACCGTGCCAGGGTCGCCGACCCCCACCGACTACGATTTCTGCGTGAACGGCTTCGCAGACGGCAACAGCGAAGCCGACGCCCCCGACGGCCCCGCGGTCGCCGGGGATCAGACCGGCACCGTCGGCGGCACCGGGTCGCGTGACCTGGACTTCGACCGCGCCAAGATCGTCGTCGATGGCGAGCAGTACATCATCCAGAACAACAACTGGGGCAACCCCGACGGCACGGACTTGATCCTGAACTACGTGAACAACAGCTTCACGGTGGTCCAGGGCAGCGGTAGCCCGGCCGGCGGCGGCGCGCCTGCGTCATTCCCGTCGATCTACATCGGCAACAACGGCAACACGGCCAACGGTGTCTACAGCACCAAGGCCACCGACAACCTGCCGCGGCAGATCTCGCAGATCAACTCGATCACGAGCACGTTCCGCTACAGCGGAACGACGGACGCCTTCAACGCCTGCTACGACATCTGGTTTGCCAATAGCCCGCCGACCACGGAGTACCAGGACGGCATCGACGGCTTCGTGATGATCTGGCTGCGCGATCCGGGCGGCTACCAGCCGATCGGCAGCAATCAGGGCAGCGTTACCGTCGCGGGCGAGAGCTGGAACGTGTGGGTGGGCCCACGCGGCGACGGCCCCGCGGGCTACAACCCCGCTCCGGTCGTGTCGTTCGTCAACCCGACCGAGAACGACAACAGCCGCTCGCAGAGCTTCGTCAACAAGAACATCAAGGAGTTCATCACCGCCGCGGCAGCCCACGGCATCGGCTCCAACATGTACTTGACCGACGTCTTCGCCGGCTTCGAAATCTGGCAAGGCGGCGCGGGCGGCAACCTGAAGGTGGACGAGTTCACCGCCGTCGTCGAGTAATCGCGTCACGCATCGAACCGCAAGCACGAGCGGGGCAGGTCGTCCGGAAGGGACCCTGCCCCGTTCGGCTTTTTGTCGCGAGCACTAGCGCGAGCTCGCGCTAGTGCGAACCGTCACGCATATACGCTGGAGCAAGTCGCCCGTCCTGCAGGCGCGAGCCCCACGCACTTGCGCTGGCGCAAGTCGCCCGTCCTGCAGGCGCGAGCCCCGCGCACTTGCGCTGGAGCAAGTCGCCCGTCCTGCAGGCGCGAGCCCCACGCACTTGCGCTGGCGCAAGTCGCCCGCAGCGTCACTTCGCCAACTTCACGATCGTGCCGGTGGTGCCGTTGATCCAATAAAGGGCCTCGCTATCGAACGTCAGCGAGGTTGGGCAATCCATGGGCGGCGGGATCAGCTCCGTGCGGGTGCCGCCGGGCGTCTTGCTGGCCCGATAGATCCCCCAGTTGGTCGTGCAGGCCGGCGCGCCACCGGTGTCCCCATCGACGTAGTAGAGAACATTGCCGTCCACGACGGGTCCCCGCACCTCCGCTCCCGCGATGACCTCGGTGGCCTGTGCGGTGCCGGTCAGCGGCAGCCGCATCACGCCGCGATCCTCCACGCCGAAGTAAAGCATCGTGGCGTCTGACGACTGGTGCGGGCTGAAGCTCAAGGACGAGGTGGTGCTGAACCTTCCGATGGCACTTTGACCCGGGCAGAGGCGGGAGATCGACTGGGTTCCGATCCGGTAGTACAAGCAGCCGCCCGCGGCCGTGATGTAGTTGACCGCCTCGGTGGTGGAGCCCAGGAAGGTGGCGCCGCTCGTGCTGCCCACGGGCTTGCTGTAGAACGAGGTGCCCGACGCGAAATCGCGATCGTTCCAATAGACGACGTTGTCGGAGATGACGACCAGATCTACCGTGTGGTCGAACGGAGCGAACTCCGTGCGGCTCGACCCGTCCAGGTTCGCGCGGTAGATCCGGCGCGTGACAGCCCCCAAAGAGTTCGACCCGAGGGTGCCCCAGTAGACTTGGTTGCTGGTCAGCGCGAGGCCTCCAGGGTGGCCCTGGTCCGTGGCCAGAGTCTGGACCGTGCCACCGTTTTTGCTGACGCGCTTGACGTTGCCAACGCTGCTGCTGCGATCCATCCAGTACACGTGCGTGGCGCTCACGGCCAGGCTGGTCGCCTGGGTCAAGCCAGCGACGAGCTCCACCGGTTTGCACTTGCCGTCGGCGCACTCGCCGCCGAGGCAGCTATGATTGCACGCCCCGCAGTGGTCCGGGTCGTTGTCGAGCTGGACGCAGCTGTCGCCGCACTCGACGGTTCCGGCGGTGCACAGGCACTCCCCGCCGGAGCAGGTGGCGTTGGCGCCGCAGGCCGGCTCGTTCTGCCAGAGCCCCGCCGCGCTGCACACCTGCGGTCGTCCGGTGCCGCTGTCGCAGCGGCGGGTGTTCGGGGCGCATTCTCCGGTGCAGGCCCCGCCGGAGCAGACGAAAGGACAGCTCGAGTCGGCCGGCTCGTAGCTGCAGCTCCCGTCGGAACACGTGCCCGCGGACGAGTAGGTTCGAAGCGTCGACGGATTTGGACAGGAGGGGTCGGGAGGCGTGTTGCACGTCACGTCCGCGCACGGATCGGTTACGCAGGCGTCCGCGGCACAGGTACAGGAGATGACGTTGGAGGTGTAGGTGCACGCGCCGTCGACGCAGCTGCCGACCGCGTCATAGGCCTCGAACTCCGAGGCGCTCTTGCAGGAACTCGACGGGGGATCGTCGCAGGTCACGCCCACACAGGGGTCGACCACGGTGCCCCCCGTTCCCGCCATGCCGCCCGCGCCGGCCATGTTGGTGGCGCCGGCAAGCCCGGCGCTGCCCGCTAGACCGCCCGCGGCGCCGGCGGCCCCTGCGCTCGGCGGCAGCCCGCCGTTTCCCGAGTCGCCCGAGCCGCCCGACCCGGTCCCCGATCCCGCCGACCCGGTTCCCGATCCTCCGGACCCCCCGGACCCGGTCGAGCCGGCGCTGCCGGCGCCGCCGTCAGTGGTGGGGTACTCGCGCTCGGTCGTGCCGCACCCAACGGCGCAGAGCAGCAGGAGGTGGCGTGTGTGCAATCCCATCGCCGCCGTTTAGCATGTGGGCATGCCCTCCGGCCACGGGCGCCGGTGAGCGCGGCGAAAGAATGACACTCCGATCCGCGGCGCGCCCAGGCACAAGAACTGATGGCCGCTGCCTGGAAGCGCGCGCACTTGCGCTGGCGCAAGTCTAATCGGCGGCGCAGGTCGGCTCGACACGGCGTGAGTCGATGCTCTGAGGGGCACGCTGGCGCACACACGCGGGCCCCCCCACGCAGGGCGCCCGCCTGGCCGCCGAACTGATACAAACGTCAGTTCTGCACGCCGGGGCAGTGCCCCGTGCTCGACCCCGAATTCGATCTCATCACCGACTAGGGGGATCTGATCGGTGTGCGGGTGGTGCGCTTCGGGGTGGCCGCCGATGCACGAGCAGCGGGCGCGCGGGGAGGTGGCCGCGATCGGCACCCACCGCGGAACCGCGGAAGATGATTTGGTGCACCCCTGGCCTGTGCGGCGCCGTGCCCGGTCCTCGCGGCTCCCGCGTTCAATACTCCGTGTTGTTCGACTGCGTGATGTTGCCGGAGCTCACGCCCATGAACAGCTCGTCACCGATGTCGCTGTAGCGGGTGTTGGTCATGGTGACGGTGCTCGAGCTCGAGTCGGTGCGGAAGATCGACTCGTCCATGTCCGAGATGTCGCAGTTGTCGATGAAGACGTCGACGCGGAAGGTGGTGCCGCCGTTTTGCCGAATGAACTTGCCGGCGTTCCGCGCGGTGAAGTTCGACACCCGAAATGTGCTGGCGGCGTTGATCTGAAACACCTTGTCATCGCCATTCTGGGCCGAGCCCCCGGTGAGCACGACGGTGCCCGATTCCTTGATGGTGAGCGCGTCCTCGCCGATGTCCTCCCAGATGATGTTCTGGAGCGTCACGTTGCCTTTGGTGTGGACGCCGTCGGCCGCGGGCGAGCCGAGCACGACGTTGATGAGGCGCCCGCCGTCTTCGACGACGAACACCGGTTTCTGGTCTTCCGACTGGCTGCCGTCGCCGAGCGCGCTCCCGGCGCGGTACCGCTTGCAGCCGCCGTCGTAGGTTTCACCCGATTCGACGACGATGGTTTCGTTGACGGTGCCAAACTCACCGGCGACGGTGCTGCAGCCATCGGTGGGGGGCGCGCCGCCGGATCCCTCGCCGCCTGAGCCGGCGGCGCCGCCCGAGCCAGCAGCGCCGCCGGAGCCGCCATCACCTGCCGTGCCCCCAGATCCCGGTTCGCCGCCGGATCCAGGATCGCCTCCCGAGCCCGAGCCGCCGCCCGTGCCCCCGAAGCCCGGGCTGCCGCCGCTCGGCGTGCCCCCCGCGCCCGATCCGGCGCCGCAGCCCCCCGCCCCTGGGCTGCCTCCCGTCGCGAAGCCGCCGCTGCCGCCAGGATTTCCCGTAGCGCCCGCGCCGCCGCTCGCGACGCTCCCGCCGGAGCTGGTGGTGGCGCCTCCGGAGCCGGGGCTGCCTCCCGTCGGGGTTGCCGACGTCGCGCCGCTGCCGCCGGTGCCGGCCGGGTCCGAAGGCGCTTCGGAGCCGCAGGCGGCGACGCTCAGCGCTGCCAGATGAATGAAACCGAGGAGCGACAGGTATCGCGAGGAGGAAGTCCGCATGACGACTGATGCCCGGCGGACCCGATTCGATCACGCCGACGACAGCCGTGCGGATGTTTGGCGAGAAGCGTCGAAAGTTTCCATTCTGAGCGCCTCAACGCCCCCCGCTGGCGACCTTGGCAGCGAAGTCCCGATGGATCCCCTGCGGGTAGCGCGCGAGGTAGCGCCGCGCGTAGGTGACCGCGCGCGCGTCCCCCCGGGCGACCGCGGCCTCGATCGTGAGCGCGAGCGCTTCTTCGGCGAGCGCGCCCCGCGGGTTGCGCTTCGCGTACTGCTTCAGCAGCGCCTCGGCGCGCTCGGGATCCTTGTCGCGCCGGAGCGCGCGGATGGCCTCGATGACCTGCGTCGGATCCTCCTGCTTTTGACGGCGCGGAGCCGGCGCGGGTTTCGGCTTCGCGGTCTCGACCGCGGGCACGTCGGGCGTCTCGACCGCCTCGACCTGCGGCGCTTGCACCGCGCGAGGCGTGGCCGGTCTGGCGCTCGGCGCGGGGACGGTGAGCGGCGCTGGGGCAGGCGCCGGCCCGGGTGGCGGCGCTGCGCGGGTCCCCAGCCAGCGGCTGCCCAACGCCGCCGCGCTGGCGGTGCCGCCGATGAACAAGAGCCCCACCACCGCCGCGCGCAGCGAGAGCAGGGAGGTCCCGCGTCGTTGACGCAGGACGCTGACCAGGACGCGCCGCTTGCGCAGTGGATCGCTCCGGTACGGCTGACCCGCGGCGACCAGGTCGGCGAGCTTGCGACCGGCGTCGTCCTCGAATTCTCGAGTCTCGATCAAGCGTTTCATGCGCCGAGTCTCCCTCTTTCGATCTTCTCTAGCCGGGCGAGTTGCGCCTTGAGCTTCTGTCGTGCCTTGTAGATCCGGGCCCAGACGGTGTTGAGCGGGGCTTGCTGGATGCGGGCGATTTCATCCCCGCTCTTGCCCTCGATCTCGAACAGGACGAAGGCCGCGCGCTGCTCGTCGCTGAGCCCCTCGAGCAGCCGATCGAGCAGCCGTTGTCGCTCCTTCGTCTCCAGATCCTCGGCGGGATTGCTGCGCGCGACGGTGCTGCCGGGCGAGAGCGGCGCGCGCCGGGCGACCAGGTGCTTGACCCAGGCCAGGCGACGAAAGTCGCGCACGCGGCGGCGCGCGATCCGATAGAGCCAGCCAGCGGGGTTTTGCCCGTCGAAATCCGGCAGGCGGCGATAGGCCACCAAAAAAACGTCCTGCACCAGGTCATCGCGATCGGCGTCCGGGCCGCCCAGGGCGCGCACCCAGCGCGCGACTTCGTCGAACCAGCGCTCGTAGAGCTCGTCGAAATCCGGCGGGCCGAGAGGCGTGCGCTCGGCGGGAGGAGGGAGATCCTCCACCTGCACGCGACTGGGCATCATCGACTCATAAAGGGGCACTTTTCACCAAAGCTTTTCACAATTCGTGCGCGTTCGGAGCCTTTCTCGAAAAGGCCCGTTGGGGTTTCCCCCGTACGGCAAAAGTCACTTATGATATGCGGGAGTGCGACGATGAGCTCTCCCGTGCGGCCGAGGCGGTCGAGGTGGGCCGCCTTGGCTGGGATGTGCCTCTTGGCACCTTCCGTGCTTGCGCAGGAACGCGGGGTCGTGGTCGGAGCCGGCGCGTGCCCCGCGCCCGCCACGGTGAACGCGGCCGTCGAGCAGCTGATATTGGACGGGGACCTCGGCAAGGACGCGGTCGCGACGGTCGACGATCGAGGCGACCACTACGTCGTCTCCGTCGAGCTAGACGGCAAGCGCCTGCAAAAATCCTACGTGGATGCGAGCCGCAGCTGCGAACGGCGCGCGCGCATCGCCGCGGTGTTCATCGTCTTGACCTTGCTGCCGCCCGAGCTCTGGCCCGACCGCCTCGAT
>JAEZYZ010000381.1 GCA_023418705.1 Pseudomonadota bacterium
CGGCCCCAGGTGCGGACCTCGGGATTGCACCTGGGGCCGGCGCGCGAGAGTTTGGCACGACGTCCCTAAGTCTTGGCAGGAGCAGATCACGATCTGCCGAAGAGGCCCCACGGCCACTTGAGAGACCGGCGAGGCCGGCGCCGTTCGATGGCAGATCGGAACGGTCGCCAAGCCTCATCTGTCCTCATGATCGACGGCTCTGCAGGTCGAAGTTCGGCTCCTTGCTAGAAGCAACATTGGGGGTCGTGTTAGATGCAGTACTGGCCTTCGCTCGCCAGGTCGACGGTGAAGCCCTCCGGGCAGGTCAAGCCGCCGCCGCCGTCCGGCGTCGGGACGGGCACGCAGTAGGACTCACCCTCGGTCTGCAGATAGATCGTGTAGTCGGGCGGGCAGCTCTGGCCGCCGTCCGGGTTGTCGCCGGGGATCGGCGTGCACACGACGGCGCCTTCCGACTGCTTGTAGACCTCCCAGTCCGGCGGGCAGGTGCCGCTGCCCCCGCCACCGCTGCCGCCGCCGCCGGTGCCGCCGTAGGGCGTGTCCCAGTCGGGCGGGCACGGCCGGGGCTCGACCTCGATCGTGTCGTGCTCTTGCTTGGCTGGGGAGGCGTGTACGTAGGAGATGTTGGCGTGTGAGAACCCGGCGTCGCCAAACGCGTCCGCCCGGACCCAGATCTCGTACACCATGCGGTAGTCCCACTCCGGGAAATCCGGGTTGACCGAGAAATTGTCATCGGTCGGCGGCGAGTGCTCGGTCATGCAGTAGTTCTCGCCGCAGTTGTTCAGGTTGCGATCGAGAGAGGTGGAGACCGCGATCACGTCGTCCGCGCTGCCCACCAGCACCTTGCCGTCGCCCCCGGTGACGCCGAGGGTGCCGTAGCCGCAGGGCGAATCCGGGTTCTCGGAGATGAAATCGATCTTGAAGTGCATCGTCAGCTCGCCGTTGGTGTCGTAGAGCTGAAGCTCGGTGTGGTCGCTGCCCGTCAGGTCCTTGAACCGGTGGCCCCGCTTGCCCCAGCCCACGGAGCCGTCCCCGTAGGTGGTGTCGACGAAGCGCGGGTCGAAGGTGATGCGCATGTGGATCATTTCCACGCCGTCGATCACCTCGATGATCTGCTCGATCGTGGCGCCCGGGATCTCGGCGGACCCTTCCGCCATGTCGTAGAAACAATCCGTGCGGCTCTCGGTCACGGTGGTCGTGGAGGTGCCGGTACCGTTGGCGTTGCACTCGCCGCCGCAAAGGCTTCGGGTGTCGGGGCCGCAGCCGGGTCGGAGCGGGGCGCCGGAGGTGCTGCCGGCGCCGGGAAACTCCGGAACCGGCGCGCTCGTGCCGCCGGAGACGCCCGTGGTGCCGCCGTTGTTGCCCGTCCCACTGGAGCCGTTGCCGGCGGCGCCCGAGCCCGAGCCGCTACTGCCCGTGCTCGCGCTGCTGCCACCCGTCCCCGAGCCGCTGCCGCCGGGACCGCTGCCGTCCTCGCTGGAGCCCCCGCACGCATACGCGAACGCCACCAAAAGCGGCACCGATACCACCCAGCTCACTCTACGACTTGCCCGTTTCATCACGTTTCTCCCGACGTTTGATGACGTTGACGAACGCCGCGCCGGCTCCGGGCCGGCGCGCACGAAACTTCAGCGCACGACCTGCGCGCACCCGATCTGATAAAAGAGCTGCGCCCCCGGTACACCGACCATCTCACAGCTCGGCTCGCACAGCTTGATGGAGCTCGGCGTGCCCTGCTCTGGCGGTACGTCGTAGTACCAACCCCCGTCTTCGGTGCAGCCAGAGGCCTCGGTCACATAGTACAGGGTGTGCTGAACGCAGGCCGCGTCCGTGACCACGATGTTGACCTCTGCGAAGTCGAGCGCGCCGCTCGAGGCGTCCGGGATCTCCAGGTCACAGGGGATGCTGGCCGCGCCACGGATCTGGTTGAGGGCGTCGAGCACCGAGGCGGACGTGTCGCCGGCCAGGTAGGCGCGCTCGGTGCCGCCGGCCGAGGCGATGTGGTTCAGGTTGTCGAGCGACGGTCCCACGCCGAGCACGTAGGTGCGGATCCCCGTCTCACTCAGACAGTCGGCGGCGGCGGTGGAGGCCTGAGCGACGTCCGGGTTGCAGCTCGGGTCTTTGGCGCTGGTGAGCGGCGCTTTGGGCTCCCCGTCCGTCACCAGCAGGATCGCGATGCCGCGCCCGGGGCGGTCCGCCCGCGCGGCGGCCGCATAGGTGCACGCGCCAGCGATCGCCGCAGGGGTCGGCGTTTCCCCCATGGGATCGATCGCGTTCAGCGAGTCCATCACCGCGCCCGCGTGCGCGGGCAATAGATCGACGCCGACGTCTGGCGCTTCGTAGTCGCTCGGATTACACGAGGCCGGCTCCGGGACGAAGCCCTCTTCCTTGCCAGGGTCCGGGACGATCTGGTTGTCCCCGAAGTAGCCGATGCCGACACCCATGCCGGTGCTCTTGGGGTCGTTCAGGAAGGCGGAGACAGCTGTCCGCACCTCGTCGAGCCGCGTCGAGCCGTCGCCGGCCGGCGTGACCATCGACCCGGACTGATCGAACATGATGTAGATGTCGAGCGGGAGGACCTCGCCCGCGTACACCTCACCGGCGCAGCCGTCCGTCCCGATCGTCTCAGGGCACAGGCTGTTCGAGCCCCCGCCCGTGTTGCCGCTGCTCGACCCGCTCGCCGAGCCGCCGCCGCTACCCCCATTGCCGCTGGCGGACGAACCCCCGCCGCCGAGCATGGGCATGTTGCCGAACCCGCCGCTGTTCCCTGGCTCGTCGCCGTCGCCGCCGTCGTCCGAGCACCCGAACAGGGAGCTTGCGATCCCGAGCGCGGCTAGTGCAGAAAAGTAGAGCGCGCGCTGCCGGTTGCGCCTGCGAGCTCGGGTCGGACCTGTGATGAGTGTGTTCGACATGGCCACATGCGGCGAGTTGCCTGGCCCGTATGTGGCGGCGGCGCGCGGCGGTTATCATGTCGGGCTCAGCTTTTTTCTTTTTGAGGAGGCGAGCCGCTAAATGCTTGTTTCCGTATGCAGGAGGGCCGCCGACATTTTTGATTGGCGACGGATTCCGGTCGGGGCGGCCAACGTCGCACTTGTGCCCACATCTCGGCTCGGCCGTTCATCGACCGGTGCTCACGGGGATGGGACCGCTCCTAGTTGTCGACGCTGACGACGGTCGGCCTTGGATGCTGCAAGCCGCGCTTGATCGAGCCAGTGATCGCGGTGACGAGGGCTTCGGATGAGCTGCAGCGCACCCGCGCTCCTTGCGTGGGCGTAGGAGCGAACCAACGATGCGCCGTCGAACGCTTGCGCTCGCGAACGTTCGAACACCATGCGACCCCTTACGTAACCACGAAATGTGAATCTGCCCTTACAGCAAAAAAACGCGTCGCTTGAAATGGGAAGCCCAGCAACACCAAGCGGACCGATCAACACGCGAAGCACGCGTCGAGTCGTGCATCGCCGTTGCGGGTTAGGACGATGACGAGTACTCTGAGTCAATTCGTAAGGGATTGTTGGTCCCGTTGAAGATGCTCTCGAGGAGGCAATGAAAATGCGCCGAGCTGTTACTGTCGCCGGCGGCTGTGCTTGGGCCGTGGTGTTGGGTCTCGCAATCAGCTGCAGCGATGAAGACGACGGAAACCTGGTAGGGGGCGGCGCCACCGGCGCTACCGGGGGCAGGGGCGCGACCGGCGGAAGCAACGCCGCCGGAGCGGCCGGTGACGCCTCGGGTGGCGACGCTGGCAGCGGGGCTGGCGGCAACGGCACCGGCGGCAGCATGTCGCTCCCGCCCTGCGAGTCGTTCGGCGACCTCGACGCCGAGTGCGGGCAGAACACCGTCGCGGCGACGCAGAAGGTCGTCAACGCGCTGCTCGTCATCGACAAGTCGGGCAGCATGGAGGATCCGCTCGGCGACTCCGACACCCAGAAATGGGACGCGTTGAAAGAAGCCTTGGGTGACGCCTTGCCGGCGGTCGAAGACCGGTTGAACTTCGGTGTGCTCTTGTACCCCTCCCCGGGCACCATGATCGACTGTGCCGGGGACGAGTGCTGCAACAACCCCGTCGGCAACCCCGCGGTCAACGTCGACGTCGCTCCGGGAGCGATCTCCAACATCATGAACTCCCTGGACAGCACCGGGCCCGGCGGCGGCACGCCGACCGCGGCCGCGTTGAGCCACGCGCTCGAGTACTACACGACGGGAGCGGGCGCCCTGTTGGAAGGCGAGAAGTACGTCGTCCTCGCCACCGACGGCGGCCCGAATTGCAATGACAAAATCCCGTCGTGTGAAGCCGACGTGTGCACCCGCAACCTCGACCAAAGCGGCTCCTGCACGCCCGACGGGGAGTCGTGCTGCGAAGGCAGCGCCAACATCAGCTGTCTGGACAACGCCGAGGTCGAAAAGCAGATCCAGTTCCTTCAGGACGCCGGCATCCCCACGTTCGTGATCGGCCTGCCGGGCTCGGAGGCCTACGCCCAGTACCTCGACGACTTTGCGGAGATCGGCGGCGTGGCGAACCCGGACGGACCGCCGAGCTACTTCGCCGTGGACGCCGCGGGCGGCGTCGAGGGCTTGACGCAGGTGTTCACCGACATCACCAACCAGCTGGTGCGTTCGTGTGACATCGAGCTCAGCCAGGAGCCCGAAGATCGAGAGAAGGTGAACGTCGCGGTCGACTGCACGCCGGTGCCGCCCGATGACAGCACCAGCGGCTCGGGCTGGGACTACGTCGACGAAAGCGGGGAACCGCTGAAGATCCGCCTCCGCGGCGGGGTCTGCGACTACGTCAAGAACGAGGGCGCGATGCGCGTCGATGTCCTGTTCGGCTGCGCCACCATCGATCCGGTGCGCTGACAAACGGAAGAAAAAGGGGCCATCACATGAAACTGCTCGCGCAAGCGCTGGGTCTTGCGACCGTTGGGTTATTGGCTGCGTTCGGGTGTTCGTCGGAGGAGCCCGGGCTGTCGGGGGAGCTCGGGCAGGAGCGGCAGCGGACGGCCGTTGCCTGCGACGAAGAGACCAACCCGTGTGACTCGGACGACAACTTCTGCACCACGGACCTGTGCGTCGAAGGGTTCTGCGAGTACCGACCGATCGCGAACTGCTGCATCACGTCGGACGACTGCGATGACGGCATCGCCTGCACGACCGACACTTGCGACACCGACGAAGCGCAGTGCGTCTTCACCCTCGGGGAGAACTGCTGTCGCGACGCAGACGACTGTGACGACGGCAACGCCTGCACGACGAACACGTGTACGGACAACGCCTGCGTCTTCTCGGCGATCCCTGACTGTTGCAACGAAGCCGAGGACTGCGTCGACAACGACGCCTGCACGGTCGACACGTGTGAGGAGAACGTCTGCCAGCACGCGGTCGATCCCGACTGCTGCAAGGCCAACGCGGACTGCGACGACAGCGACGGCTGCACCCAGGACACCTGCAATCTGGAGACGAACCGCTGCACCCACACGCCGCGCAGCGACTGCTGCAGCTCGAACGAAGACTGCATGGACGGCGCTCCGGAGTGCACGGTCGACAGCTGCAACCTACAGACCGGCCAATGCGTGTTCCAGGCCGTGCCTTGCAATTGCATGGCGAACGCGGATTGCGACGACGGCAACCCGTGCACACGTCAGATCTGCGATACGGAGACCGGCGCCTGCAGCTATCAGCAGATCGAAGGCTGCTGCCGCACCGACGCGGACTGCCCCGAGGCAGCGGATGCGTGCACGGCGAGCTTGTGCGACTCCGAGACGAACACCTGCAGCGAGCAGCCGATCGCAGGTTGTTGCACCGATAACGCAGAGTGTGACGACGGCAACGTGTGCACCACCGACGTGTGCGACGGCAATACCTGCACCAACGCGCCCGAGCAGGGGTGCTGCCACTCCAACCGCGACTGCGTCGACGATGATTTCTGCACGCTCGACCTCTGCGATCCGGAGACGAACACCTGCGCCCACCCGCGCAAGACCGACTGCTGCGTCGAGGACGACGATTGCGCGAGCGACGTGGAGTGCGCCGTCCTGACCTGCGACACCGCCAGCAACAGCTGCGAGCGGCGGGCACCTCCCTTCTGCTGCGAAAGCGACGCCGACTGCGACGACGGCAACAGCTGCACCACGGAGACCTGCGGCGCGCAGCGGACCTGTGAGTACGCAGAGATCTCCAACTGCTGTCAGACCGTCGCCGACTGCGATGACAACGACCCCTGCACCGCCGACCTGTGCTCGGAGGAGGGCTCGTGCAGCCACGAGCCGATCGAGGGCTGCTGTCAGACCGACGACGATTGCGACGACGACAACGTCTGCACCGCCGACACCTGCGACCTCGGCACCCACACCTGCAAGGCCCTGCCGCGCAGCAACTGTTGCCAGGCAGACGAGGACTGCAGCGACGCGACCGCGTGCACGACCGACAGCTGTGACACGGCGAACAACCGCTGTGAGTTCACGCCCACGGCCGACTGCTGCACGGCGGACGCCGACTGCAACGACGGGAACCCGTGCACCACGGAGACTTGCGGCGACGACGGCACCTGCGAGTTTACGACCGACGAGGACTGCTGCCAGGCCGCCGGCGATTGCCACGACGGCAGCGCTTGCACGGTCGACACCTGCGACGCCAACGCCTGCAGCAACGCAGCGACCGAGGACTGCTGCACGCCCGACAACGAAGACTGCGGCGACGACGACAGCTGCACCAGCTGCAACCTGAACCTCTCGCTCTGCGTCACGGCTCCAGGGTGCACCGGAGCTGCGGGCGCGGGTGGGTCGTCGGGTGGCGGGTCCGGCGGCAGCGGCAACTCGCCGAGCGGCAGCGGCGGCAGCGTGTTCCGCCCTGACGCCGGGATCCCGGCGACCGGTGGCACGGGGGGCTCCACCACCACGCCGCCGCCCGATTTCAACCAAGGCGGCAAAGACGACGACAGCTGCGGCTGCCGCGTCCCTGGTGGCAGCAACGGAGCGCGCGGGCAGCTCTGGCTCGCCGCGGGGGCGGCCCTCGCGCTCC
>JAEZYZ010000448.1 GCA_023418705.1 Pseudomonadota bacterium
GGCCATCACGTTGGACGTGCACCCGTGGGGGCTGAGCGCGTACACGCCGCTGGTCGGGGGCGCGCCCGGGGCGGCCTCCCTGGGCCTGAACCGCACCTTCTGGGGCTACACGACCGGGTCGGTGACCGAGTTCTTGAACCGCACGGTGCCACGCAATGGCCGCGTCTTCGTGCATGACACGGCGATGCAAAGCTTCGAGATGTTGCGCGCCGACGGCCGGCTGCGGGCGGATATTCGCCCTTCGTTGACCATCCACGGCTCCGATTTCGCGCTCTATCATCACGAACCGCACATGTCGCGGGTCGAGTATCAGATCTGGGTCGACTATGGCACGACGCGCCCGGTGCACGTGGGAACGCACGACGGCGTGCCCGTCGTTTGGGTGTACGCGAGGCAGCGGTCCGGCGAGCCATGATCGCGCGCGGGCTTCAACGATCGCGGGTGAGCCAGCGCTCGTCGCCCTCGACGAGCCAATCAAAGCTCGCCGCGACGCGCTCGGCGACCGCGCCGCCATAGGTGTGGCCGGCGCCCGCGGCGTGCTCCACGCGCGCGGCGATCCCCGCCTGCTCGAGCCAATCCGCCGAACGCTGCGCTCCGGTGAAGCACGAGCGACGACCGCAGGCGAACAGCACGCGCTGTCCGCCGGCCCGAGCGAACTTGCGTGCGATGGGCACGTTCCACTGCCGCTCCCCGCCCTCGATCAACGCGACCCGGGAGAAGACGTCGGCGTGGCCGACCAGCATCAGCGCCCCCATGGTGGCGCCTTGTGAGTAGCCCGTGTAGACGACGGGACCGGAAGCGACGCGGTCGCCGAGCTCGGCCTGGAGCGCCGCGAGCGCGGCGAGCACCTCGCGCTCGAGCTCGTGGTGGTTCCGGAAGAAGTATCCGCCCGAGTCACGGTCGAGCGGGACACCGGCCGGGCAAAGCACGAAGCCCCGCCCCGCGACGATCAGCCGCCACAGCTCGCACTGAAAGCGCGGTCCGTCGCCGGCGCCGTGGGCGGCGATCAACACCGGCTTGGGAGCGACGCCGCCCGGATCCACGAGCCAGGCGGCGCGAAATTCCGGGACCTCCAGCTGGCGCAGCGCCTCGGGCGGCTCCGGTACGTCCGGTTCGGGGGGATCGGATGGGGTCGAGCCCGCGGCGCCGTCGGCGCGCGTGAGCACCGCGGAGGGGGGCGCGCCGGCATCCGCTCTCGGCTGGCAGCCAGGGGCGAGCGCCAGCGCGGCGGCGAACGAGCGGGCGAGCGAGCGGTGCGGGAGCATGCCGTCGGCGAGAGCTTTACCAGCTGGCGCACGCCACCGCACGCCGACGGATCCGGCGCCCGCGGACGCGAGCACCGAAGAAACCGGCGTCCCCGGTTGACCCCGGCGTGTCCGGTCGACGACGCTTCGGCCTCTTCGTGTTCGCCCGTCGCCTCCGCTCCCTCCCCGCCCGACACCTCGCCTTCGAGCTCGGGTTCTTGGCGTTGGTTTCGTTGTCCCTCGTTCCTCTGTGGTCGGTCGAGCACCCGCCGCTGCAGGATCTGCCGCAACACCTGGCCGCCATCCGGGTGATCCACGACCACGCCGATCCGGAGCTCGCCTTCCAGCGCTACTTCGAGATCGCGCTCGGTCGCACGCAGTACTTGACCTACTACTTGGTGGTGCACTGGCTCGCGTACCCGTTCGGGGTCCCGCTCGCCAACAAGCTGGTGCTCTCGGCGGCGATCGCGCTGTTGCCCTACGCACAGCGCTCGCTGCTCGCGTCGATCGGCCGCGACCAGCGCCTGGCGCTGTTCTCGCTGCCGCTGACCTACAGCGCCCACCTGGTCCTGGGCTTCTTGAACTTCATCCTCGCGCTGCCGCTCGCGTTCTTCGGGCTCTCGTTGGTGGTGCGGCAGCGGCTGGGGCCCACCCGCGCGCGGGCGGTGAGCGTGGCCTTGATCGCCGTGGTGCTTTTTTATACGCACGTGGTGCCGTTTGCGCTGTTTGCGCTGGGCGCAGTGCTCGTCGGGTTGGGCGGCGGGGTTCGACCGTCGCTCCGGCGTCTGGTCCCGCTCCTGCCGGCCGGGGTCGCGGCGGCGCTTTGGTTTTTCCTGAGCCCCGGCGGTCGCGCCGTCGCTGGCGCGGCGGGGCTCGCGCCGGACGGCGCCCGCGCGCATTTCCAGGCTTGGGGTGATGCGCTGCGCGAGCTGCCCAGCTGGCTGACGGACGTGCTCCACGGACCGGAGGACGAGCAGCTGCTCGGCGCGTGGATGATCGCCTGGCTCTCGCTGTTGGTCGCCGCATCCGCGCCGGCGGCCGAGCGGCGGCGCGCGCTCGAAGCGCGACCCAGCGAGCTTCCGCGTCAGCTCGGCGCCCGGCTCGCGGCGCTCGCGCCGCTCTGCCTGCTCGGCTACTTCGCCCTGCCGGCCGCCTACGACTTCATCTGGCCCATCAACGCCCGCTTCGCCCTGCTGACGGGCCTGCTGTTGGTCTTGGTGGTGCCGTCGGCGCGCGGCTTCGCGACCGAGCTGGTCTTCGCGGCGGTGGCCGTGATCGCAGCGCTCGGATTCTTTCAGGTGCGGGCCGCGTTCACGCACTTCGAACGGCAGGAGCTCGGCGCGCTGGACGAGGCGATCGCGACCATCCCCGCCGGCAGCAGGGTGGCGGGCCTGATCTGGGACCGGCACTCCGGGGTGGTCAAGTTTGCGCCGTTCCTTCACGCCGTCGCCTGGTACCAGGTCGAAAAAGGCGGGGCGGTGATGTTCAGCTTCGCCGATTTTCCGCAGTCCCCCATCGTGTTCAAGCCCGAGGCCCGCCCGCCCCACGTGCCGCCGCGCTGGGAGTGGCTGCCGCAAAAGGTCGATCCGCGCCGCGATCTCGGCTGGTACGACTACGTCCTCACCCGCGGGGGCCCCGGCAGCATCGGCCGCTCTCCCTCGTGGGAGCCGATCTTCCAGCGCCCACCCTGGCGGGTCTTCCGCCGGCGCCAGCGCTGATCACCCGCCGATGTACGACATCTCGATCCGGCGCTTGCCGGCCGAGAGCGCGCGCAGCTCCGAGTAGCGATCGTCGCGAGCTTGCCACGCCGTCGCGACGATCTCGGTGAGCGCTTGCTCCGAGGCGCCCGCGCGCAGCGGTCCTCGCAAATCGGTGCCCACCGCGGAGAACAGGCAGGTGTACAGCTGGCCTTCGGAGCTGAGGCGCGCGCGGCTGCAGCTGCCGCAGAAGGGAGCGGTGACGCTGGTGATGACGCCGATCTCCCCGGAGCCGTCGCGGTAGCGGAAGCGCCGCGCGACCTCGCTCTGGTAGTTCGGCTCGACCGGCTCGAGCGGCACCTCGCGCGAGATGCGCTCGACGATCTCGTCGCCCGACACCACTCGGCTCCGGTCCCAGCCGTTGGTCATCCCGACGTCCATGTACTCGATGAAGCGCAGGATGTGCCCGGTTCCGCGGAAGTGCCGCGCCAGATCCACGATCGTGTGCTCGTTGACGCCGCGCTGGACGACCGTGTTGATCTTGATCGGGTGAAGCCCGGCGCGAGCGGCCGCTTCGATGCCGGCGAGGACGTCCGCGACGGAACAGTCGGTGTCGTTCATCTGGCGGAACACGGTGTCGTCGAGGGAGTCGAGGCTGACCGTCACGCGGTGCAGGCCCGCGCTCGCCAGATCCGCCGCCAGCCGCTCGAGCCTCGACCCGTTGGTGGTCAGGGCGACCTCCGCGCCCGGGATGCCCCCGAGCTGCTCGATCAGCCGGGGCAGCTCCGCCCGCAGCAGCGGCTCCCCGCCGGTCAGCCGCAGCTTGCGCACGCCCAGGTTGGCGAAGACGCGCGCGATCGTCGCGATCTCCTCGAAGCCGAGCAGCTCCGCCTTGGGCAGAAAGCGAAAGCTCTTGCCGTAGTGCTCCCGCGGCATGCAGTAACGGCAGCGGAAATTGCAGCGATCGGTGACGCTGATGCGCAGATCGGACAACGGCCGGCCACGGCGGTCCCGGAGCAGCGTCATGACCCCCAGCTTATCACCGCGCGCCCGTGGCGCGAGCTGTCTGGCGGTCGGGCGGACCCCACCCCGGCCATGAGCCGTGATAGCCTGCGCGGCGCGTGAAGCTGTACCGATTCGACGCCGTCGACGAGCGGCTGGAGCTCGTCCCGCTGGCGGCCCGGCGCGCCCTGGATCGCTCGGGCCTGAAATTGTCGCTCGACGGCTGGAAGAGCCTGTCGCTCGACCAACGCACGAGCATCGCCGAGGCGGGCTCGCGCCCGGTCATCGACGTCGAGCAGGTGCGGTCCGCGGCCAGCGGCGCGCGTCCCCCCGCTACCCTGATCGATGCCCTTGACGATCCGCCAGCCGACGCCATTCCAGAAGCGCTCGTCCGGGCGTACGCCGCCTCGGGGCCGCTCGATCTCGCGCTCTGGACCAGCCTCGAGCCCATCGATCGCTACGCGCTGGCCAAAGTGGCCGCCCGCGGACGCCCGGAGCGACTGGCCGCCGCCTACGCCGAAATCATCGGGCACAGCGCGGCCTCGACCCACCTCGCGCCCTCTGGCGGCGTCCGGATGATCGACGTCGGGCAAAAGAACGTCACGCATCGGCGCGCCGTCGCGGAGTCGTCCCTGGCCATGAACGAAGAGGCCTGGTCGCGCCTGGTGCGCGCCGATGCCCCCAAGGGGGACGTGCTCGGCGCGGCGCGCCTGGCAGGCATCATGGCCGCCAAGCGGACCTCCGAGCTCATCCCGCTGTGCCACGCGATCAAGCTCACCCGAGTCGACGTGGCCATCGAAGCCCTCGCGGCGGAGCGGCGGCTGCGCTTCGAGTGCAGCGCCGAGGCCGTCGACCAGACCGGGGTCGAAATGGAGGCGCTCGTGGCGGCGTCGGTCGCCGCCCTGACGGCCTACGACATGCTCAAGGCTTTCGATCGCGCGATGTCGATCGGTCCCACTCGACTGCTTGCCAAAAGCGGCGGGCGCACCAGGTATAACGCACCATGACGCGGCTGTTCGAAATCCGAGACTCGGCGCTTTCCATCGACGAGGTCGTCCGAGCGGTGAGCCACCCCGGGGCGGGGGGCATCGCCGTCTTCGCTGGCGCCGTGCGCGACGAGAACGACGGCCGATCGGTGACCCTGCTCGAGTACGAGGCGTACGCCAGCATGGCCGAGAAAGAGATGGCGGCCATCGGCGGCGAGATCGCCGCCGGGCTCGCAGGGGTTCGGGTCGCGGCGCTGCACCGGGTTGGAAGCTTGCAGGTCGGCGATCTGGCCGTCGTGTGTGCGGCGAGCGCTCCCCACCGCAACGAGGCGTTCGTCGCCTGCCGCCAGCTCATCGACCGGATCAAGGAACGCGTGCCCATCTGGAAGCGCGAGCATGGGCCGGATGGGCCGTACTGGGTCGCCTGGCAGGATGCGCGCTGCCGCGGCGATCACGACCACCACGCCCACGACTCAGAGATCGTCGAGGCGTAACACTCGCACCCATTCTCCGGCGGCGACGCGCTCCGCAGCGGCGGGGACCACGGCCAGGGCGTCGGCCCAGGCCATGCTGCTCATCGCCCCGGAGGACTGATTTTCGAGCGGAACGGCCGAGGACCCTTCCAGGCGCACGCGATAGAAGCCGAGCCGTCCCGGGCTGTGGACGATCGGCGCGGCGAGCTCGGCGCGTCCGTAGGCGGGCAGCGGGTTGCGATCGCCCTGCATCGCCCGCAAGAGCGGCGCCCCGAACAACGCGAACGTCACCAGCGCCGAGACCGGATTGCCGGGCAGCCCGAGCACGCGCGCTCCCGCGCCAGCACCGTACGCGAGCGGCTTTCCGGGCTTGATCCGCACCTTCCAGAAATCCAAAGTGACCCCAGCTGCCTCCAAAGCGTCGCGCACGAGGTCGTGATCCCCGACGCTCACGCCGCCCACGGTGAGGAGCAGATCGCTCTTCGAGAGGGCGTCCCGCACGGCCGATTCGGTGGCGTCGAGCTCGTCCCGCGCCAGCGGCGACAGCCGCACCGTCGCCCCGCAGCGCGCGGCGAGCGCGCCGAGCGCGACGCCGTTCGACTCGGGGATGCTGCCCTCGAAGGCAGGACTCCCTGGCGGGCGAAGCTCATCACCGGTGCACAGGATGGTCACGGCGGGGCGGCGACGGACGATCACCTCGCTCTGATCCAGCGCCGCCAGGAGTCCGAGCTGCGCTGGCCCGAGGCGCGTGCCAGCCTCGAGCGCCAGCGCGCCGGAGCGGAGCTCCTCGCCGGCGCGGCGCACGTGGTCGTACGGCTTCGGCCGCCCCCGCAAGCGGGCTCGATCGCCGTCGCGCTCGACCTGTTCCTGCATCACCACGGCGTCGGCCCCGGCGGGCAGCACGGCTCCGGTGAAGATCCGGCAGGCGCTGGCAGGCGCCAGCACTGGCGCGGGATGGCCGGTGCGGCTCTCGCCCGCCACGGGCAGGTCGAACGGCCCGTCCCCGGCGAGATCGGCCGAGCGAACGGCGTAGCCATCCATCGCGCTGGTGTCGAACGGCGGGAGATCCGCCCTGGCGTGGACGGCTTCGCCGAGCACGCGCCCGTCAGCGGCGCGCAGCGGCAACCGCTCTCGATCGAGCAGGGGGACGTCGCTCAGCACTCGGGAGACGGCCTCTTCGAAATCGAGCATCGTGTGCCGAGGTGTACACCAGCTCGGCAGGCCCGTACGGCACAAACGTGCCGCGGCGCGCTAGCCGGGCGAGCTCAGGCGCGACCCGAAAACTCGAAAACATTCCGAACGTTTTGTAGGCGTTGCGGGTTTGCGACGTCCAAAGGACATGGTTGCCCCGTCGTGCCTCGCGTCTCAAGCTTGGGAGATGAAAAGCCGCACCTTCGGGCTCGGGCGGGTCGGTCCGTCCTGGCTCCGGCACGCACGCGGCCGCGCCGCGCGCCTGCTGTCGACGGCCACGCTGATGGTCACGCTCGTCACCTCGAGCGCCTTTGCGCAGCAGAACCCGGCGCCGCAAGCGCCTGCTCCGGCAACGCCGCCGGCTGCTGGACCGCAGGTGCCGGCCCAGGCGCCAACGCAGCCCCAGGTGCCAGCGCAGCCGGCCCCGGCGGCTGCCCCGATGCCGGCGCAACCCGCCCCCGCGGCCGAGCCGGCGTACGATGACACCGATCCCAGCGCCTTGACCGAGTTCCGACCCGCGCTCGATCCCTATGGGGATTGGGTGCAGCACCCCACCTACGGGCTGGTGTGGGTGCCCCGCCAGGACGTGGTCGGCAGCGACTTTGCGCCGTACGTGACCTCGGGGCACTGGGCGCTCGGCGAGAACGACGAGTGGGTGTGGGTCAGCGATCACCCCTTCGGGTGGGTCGTCTACCACCACGGCCGCTGGGTGTGGATCGCGGACACCGGCTGGGCGTGGATCCCCGGGCGGCGCTACGCCCCCGCCTGGGTTCAATGGCGCGTGCCGACCGCCCGCTATGCCTACGTCGGCTGGGCGCCGCTGCCGCCGAGCTTCATCTGGGTGAACGGCGTGGCCGTTTCGCTTTGGTTCACGCCCTCGTACGCCTACGTGTTCTGCCCGAGCGCCTACGTCTTCGCTCCCTACGTGGGCTACTACATCGTGCGGGATCCGTACTATGTCCGCCGCATCGCCCGGCACACGCGGCCCTACCGTCCGATCCCCGCGCACGCCCGCGTCGCGCCGGCGAGCCCGAGGTTCGATCGAGCGCGCGTGCCGGCGCACGCGGTGCCGCGGACGCGGGTCGACGCGCGTGCGGGGGCCCGAGCGCGCGTGGGGGGGCGCAACCGGGTGGGGCCCGCGATATCCGCAGCCGGTCCTAGCGCGCCCCGGCTGCCG
>JAEZYZ010000454.1 GCA_023418705.1 Pseudomonadota bacterium
GCGCCGCGGCGGCGGCGCGGCCGCGGGGCGCGCGGGGGGGGGCCGACAACTTGATGCGTCCGCCGCCGCACGCGCGACAGACCAGCCCGCCGCGTTTGGGATCGATGAGCGCCGCCTGATCGGGAGCGCAGGGGCGCGAGCAGGCGACGCAGCGCTCGAGCTCGAGGCCGAGGCCGACCGCGCCGAGCAACGCAAGCCCGAACTCGGCGAGGCCGAGCTCGGGCGCGCGCGCACGACCCGGATCATCGAGCTCGTCGAGCAGCGTGATGATGGCGGCCCACGCCGCCGGCTCCGGGTGCTTGGGGGGCGTCGAACGTCGCAGCCAACCGAGCGCGCGCCCGGCCGTGGTCATCGCGTCGAGATCACCCGTGAGGCGGAAGCGCGCGGACGCAAGCTTGCTCTCTTGCAGCGTGAAGAGCTCTCCGCGACCCTCCAGCACGCTCACGCTCAGCGTGTGCATCGGCTCGAGGCTGCCGCCGAAGCGTCGCCGGCTCTTCTGCGCGGCCCGCGCGAGCGCGGAGATGCGACCGAGGTCGCGGGTGAACAGCTCGACCACCAGATCGGCTTCGCGAAAAGGTGTTCTGCGAACGAGCAGCGCTTCGGTCGTCAGCAAGTGCGGATCGGCCGAGCGTCGAGCCCCGCGGCCGCGCGCGACAGCTCCTGCGGCATGTCGTCCCCGCGCGGCTTGAGCACGATGCTGAGCGCCAGCGTGAACAAGAGGAGCAGCAGCACGAAGGCGATCGCGACCCCGAAGCGCCGCCCGCGCGCGGGCTTGGTGGGGCTCGCGATCGGCAACGGGGTGACCCAGGCGACACGCCGGCTCGCGGTGTAGCGCGCCAGCACCTCTTCGGCGGACAGACCGACGGCGCGCGCGTAAGACTTCAAAAAGCCGCGCACGAACACTTCGCCGGGAAGCTCGTCGAATTGATCGGACTCGATGCGCTCGACGCTCGACATCGGCACGCGCGTCGCGCGCGACACCTCTTCAACACTCATCCGCTTGCTTTCGCGGTGGCGACGAAGAAATTGTCCGACCGATTCCATCAGGGGGCCCGAGATTACTCGAGTTTCTGCGCAATGGAGGCGCATTCTTTCCCGAAGTTCGTTGCTTTTCCGAGGCGCGTGCACTCGGCCAAGTCACGCCGCGCGGCGTCGCCCCGGCCGAGCTGTATCGAGACACGTGCGCGCGCTGCGTACGCGGCCTGCATCGCCTTGCAGCCGGGGTGCTCGGTTTCGAGGGCACGGGTGAGCGCCTCGAGGCTCGCGTTCAGTTGTTTTTTCCGTTCGTACGCGATCCCTAGTCGGTAGTTGCCGACGCAGAACAGCGGCTGGGCGGCGACGGCGCGCTTGAGGGCGTCGATGGCGCGCTCGAGCTGGCCGCTTTCGAGGTACGCCCATCCGAGATTTCCCCAAGCATTTTCTGGGGTTGTATACAGGATGTCCTGACTCAGCGGGAGCAGCACCTCGATCGCCTGCGGGTATTGCCCGGCGTGGATCAAGATCACCCCCAAGGTGTTTCGCGCCTCGCGAAACTCTGGGCGTGCGCGCAGCGCCTGCCGGGCGTGGCTCTCCGCCTGCTTCAGCTGGCACTCCGTGGGACTGCGGCTGCAAAAATCGAGGTACAGCAGCGCGACGAGGTGCGCCGCCTCGGCGTTGTCCTCGTCGAGCTCGACCGCGCGCAGCGCGTGCTCGAGCGCTTCCCGGGGACGGTGTTTGGAGAGCCACAGATCGCGGGCCACGTCGTACTCCGTCACGCTCATGCGCGTCGGATCGGCGCCGGGCGGCGCGCCCGAGCTCGCGCCACCGCAGGCGCACAGCATCAAGGCCAGGGCCCACGGCGCCAGGCGGCGCAGCTCACCCTCGAGGCCGAATCCGCCCCCGGTCCCGTAGCGGCGTGCGCGCGCGTTCACCATCCTGCTGGAGCGGGCCGCCACATAGGGATCGCCCGCTGCTCGCGCTTACCCGAAGCCCCCGGGGCGGTCAATCGCTAACAGATTGATTTCCTTGGGAGTCAGACCGGCAGCAGCGGGGTCAGCGGCGGGTGGACAAAGCGGGCCCCGCCTCCGACGGGAGGATTTTGTCTTTGACGCCGAGCAACCCGTAGAGCTCGCGCAGCGCCTCGACGTCGACGATCTCGATCCGCTCCTCGCTGATACGGAGATACCCGCCGTCACGCAGCTGGCGCACGTTGCGTTTGACCGTGTCGACGTCGACCCCCACGCGCGCCGACAGATCGAGCGGCGACAGGTTCAACACGATCGGCCCCGCGCTCGCGCCGTCCTGGCTGGCGCGCTGCTGACCGAGCTTGAGCAAGGCGGCGACCACCTTCGTCTGCGAGTCGCGCAGCATCAGGATCTCGATCTGGTCCTCGGCGTCCCGCAAGCGCCGGATGAGCTGCGGGAGCACCCGCGCCCCGACGGCCGAGTGGGTGGAGAGCACCTTTTGGAACGTCGCGGCGTCGAGCGCCAGCGCGACGCCCGCGCTCATCGCCACCGCGGTCGAGTTGCGCGGTGCGCCCGGGATCAAGGCGGACTCCCCGAAGAGATCGCCCGGCCGCAGCATGCGCAGGCTGCGCTCGATGGCGCCCACGCGCTTGACCAGCCGCACCCGGCCTTCGTGCAGCAAAAAGGCTTCGCGAGCGGGATCCCCATCGCTGAACAGCACGTCGCCCGGCTCGAAGGGACGGCCGAAGCGAGACAAAAGCCGCGCTTGTTCCTCGGAGTGCGGGTCGGGAGTCATCGAAGCCGTCAGGCGATCCGCCGTGGGACCTCACCAGCTATCGGACGCCGCCCGGATTGTCCAGGGGCGCCGCGAGCGGGGAGGGGGGCAGATCGGGCACGATCGCGTCGGCGGGCCGGGCATACATCGGCTCCACGGGGTTCGTCGGCGCGGGGGCAAGGTGGCCGAGCAGCGCCACCTGCGAGGCCATGGGCAGATCGGTCTCGAACCCCCGCAAGACCTCAGGCCCGGGCGCGACCTCCGCCGCGATCTCGCCGAGCACCAGCCGGGGGCCGCTGCCATGGCCTTCGATCATCGCAGCCACCGCCGCGCGAGCGACGGCCTGGACGGGGCAGAGGACCGCCCCCTCTTCGCTGAAGGCCGCCACGAACACCTCGTTTCGGTGCGCGTCCACCAGCGCCCAGCGCGCGCCGGGCCGATCCTGGGGCGCCGCCGCGGCCATGGCTCGCAAGGAGTCGATGCCCACGAGCGGGATCCCAAGCCCCAGCGCGATGCCCTGGGCCAGCGCGACCCCCACCCGAAGTCCCGTAAAGGAGCCCGGACCCACGCCGACCGCGATCCGGTCGAGGGCCGAGCGCTCCCAGCCGGCGTCGCCCAGGGCCTGCTGCACCAGGCGGAGCATGTTCTCGCGGTGGGCGCTCGGCGCCTCGTGGTGCCGGAGCGCGATCACCCGGTCGTCTTGCACGAGCGCCACCGAACCGCGCCGAGAGGACGTCTCGATGCCGAGCAGCCGCATGGCCGACCGAGTAGCACGGCTCGCGCGGGGGTGCCCCCAGCAGCTGCCCTCGAACGAATGCTTGCATTCAGCCGGGCATCGACTACGTTGCGCCTCGCTTGCGGCCTCGGCCGCTGGCAAGTCGGGGCGTAGCGCAGCCTGGTTAGCGCACTAGACTGGGGGTCTAGGGGTCGGTGGTTCGAATCCACTCGCCCCGACTATTTGGGGGCCCATCCTTCAGGGCCCTTCCTTTTCGGCTGCGGGTCGCGGCCGCGCGAGCCACCGGGTCGCGATCGCGTCCGCCATCAACGCACCGCCGCCGCTTGCTGCATCTCGGGTGCAACATTGCGATCGGGCTGTCACGTTGCGCGCGGAGCTGTCGCGCCGGGGCAAAAAATCTGACCGGTCGCGGCGGTCGAACGCAACTGATGCAGTGAACTGGCGTTTGCGGGCTGCGGTCCGGTCGGCGGCGGCAGGCGCTCCCATGGCTCGAGAGGAACATGATCCATCCCCAACGGCTCGCTTCGGTTTCGGTGCTCGGTCTTCTGGTGGCGTGCGGCTCGCCCACGAGTGACAACACGGGGGAGCGCGCTTCGGGAG
>JAEZYZ010000462.1 GCA_023418705.1 Pseudomonadota bacterium
GGGCCCCCTCTTGGGCGAGGGCCCCGATTCTTCGGGCAACCCTCGCGTCTGCTCACGGCCCGGTGCTCTAGATGGTCTCATTTTCCGCACCGATCCCCCGCGCGAAGCGGTTTCAGATCGTTTTTTCCGCGGTCCGGGCGCGGCGCATCCGCACCCACAAGCCCACGACCATCGCCACGAGCAGCAAGTTGGTCGCGACCGCTCCTGCGACGAGCGCGCGCAGCGTCGCCGCGGAGCCGGGCGCTACCTGCAGCGGCCCGAGGCGGGCCAGCTGCGGCTCGGGTGCGGCGCTTGGCGCGGCGCCTGGCATCATCACGACCGACACGGACTCTGCGCGCAGACCGGTGACGGCGCCCGCCAGCAGGCGCTGAACGTCGGCGACGGGGATGGGCGCGGCCGCTCCGCGGTGACGGATCAAGACGGAGGCCGTCGGCGCCGCCTGCGACTCGCCGAGGTTCAGGCTCGTGCCCTGCGGGACCGCGAGGTGGACCCGCGCGCCGAGCACGCCGTCGATGCTTCGCAAGGATCGCTCGAGGTCCCCTGCCGTGCCGGCGATGAGCTTGGCGTGCTCCGCCGTCCGGCTCTCGATCAGCCCCCCTTGGCCGAGGGCGTCGAGCACGCCCGGGGTGGCGGGCGCGGGCAGGCCCTCCTTGGACAGGATCGACAAGGCGCGCGGCACCTCGTCGCTGCCCACGGTGACCCGGAAGCGGCCTTCGCTTTCAGGATCGATCTGCTTTTCGGCGCCGATCCCCGCGCGGGCGAGGGCGACGCTGACGTCGTTGGCGTCCGCTTCGGCCAGGTTCGACGCGACCGGGACCGAGCAGCTCGCGAGCAGCAGCAGCCCGGCCAAGGAAAGAAAGCGCGGCGCGGCCATGCTCAGAACTGAGTGCGGGTCACATCCAGCTTGGGATGACTCGGGAAGCTCAGCCGCCGCACGCCGCCCGCGATGCAGCCTTCCAAGCGGGGGTTTCGCGGCTTGGTGCGCACGGTGACGCCGACGGCGCGACCGTTCTGGACCGCCGCACAAATGCTGATGCCCACGTCGTCCGGGACGCCACAGTGGCCGAAATAGGAGCCGCGGTTGAGCACGGCGCCGTACTGGCCTGCCGTGATGTCCGCCTGGCCGCGCGGGCCGCCGACGTTCATTTCTTCGACGTAGGCCGCCTGCGCGGACTCGCAGCTCATGCCGCCCGCGAGCAAGGGATAGTTGCCGCTGCGTCCGACGACCCGACCTCCTTTGCCGCCCCCCTTCTTCGTCACCTTCAACCCCGCGTCGGTTTCGATGCTCGTGACGCTCTCGGTTTGTACGGCGATGCTGTCGCTCTTGGCCCCCTGCGTCGTCAAAAACCAGACGCCACCGGCGGCGAGCAGCGCGCCGACCAAGAGCACGCCGAGCACGGCCTTGCCCCGCGTGCTGCGCGCCTCCTGCACGACCACGCGCTCGAGCGCGGCCTTCTCGGCCTTGATGTCGCGATGGATGCGCGCGTGTTCGGCGAACGGAGCAAACTCCTCCCAATCCTTGATAGCGCGCTCTTCCTTTCCGAAGGAGTCGCGCAATACGTCGGAGTCGAGGAAGGTATTGTTCGCGATCTGCTGAAGCAGCTCCACGGCATTGAACGGCCCGTGATCCATGCCGTCCTTGATGACCACGTAGCGGGGCCGCGGATCGGACTCGAGCCGGGCCTTCAAGGCGGCCAGCTCGTGCGTCTGGTCGCTGACGGCGACGGGGGCTGGGGCCTGCTCTTGGACGGCGATGTCATAGGGGCTCAGCCCCATTTCGGGCGGGCGCACCGGCGCCGCGGCGGGTGGGGCGGCCGCCGGTTGGGCGAGCGCCGCGCGCTCGGCCCGGCCCGCCGCCGGGGGGGGCAGCATGGAGAGCGACACGTCGACCTGAAAACCGCCGTCGCCGTCGAGCCGTGACTCGTCCGCCGGTGGGGGCCGGATGCTCATCTCCGGTGCGACATTGTGGAGCGCTTGCGCGAGCGCGAAAAGGTCGTCGGGGCGGTGGCTCGGATCGGCCACCAGCGCCTTGCTCAGCACGACCTCGAGCGACTGCGGCAGGCCCGGGATCACCTCGCTCGGTCGCCGCATCCCCGGGCCCACCGACAAGCCCGTCACGAGCTCGTAGAGGATCGCGCCGACGGCGAACACGCTGGAGCGGGCGTTGCCAGGGCGTCCTTCGCGCTGCTCGGGAGCCAGGCACGCCTTGTCCCGCGGCAGCATGGGCGGCTGCGTCGCGAGCTCCGCAGTCAGGTGATAGTAGCCGTAGTCGTCGGTGCACAAGCTCGATGGGTGCAGGAAGAACAGGGCCCCGGTCTGATGCCGTTCGGCGATCTCCACGCACAAGGGCACGACGAGGGCGATCGCCTGCTTCAACGAAAGGTTCGTGCCTTGAGCGCGCAGCTCTTCCAGCCGCTCGCGCAAGCTGCCGGCGATGATGCTGGCACCGACTGGAAGCGGGGTCCCCATGGTTTGTGCACTGTTCATTTCAGGGCGCCGATACTAGCAAGACAACCCCCGCCGTCGAAGCGTCGAATCGAAATCGACCGGCGCGGCACGCCGGACCCTCCGCGCCGCCGGCGGTAGGTCGAGGTCGGCCGTTTCGGGCGAGACCTGAGGCGGAGACGGCACCGGCTTGGCTGATGCTGTCGAAAAAATCCTTTCAGAGCGTGACGGCGTCCGGGCGGGGACCTGCCTGCCACGGATGACGTCGGCGCTTGTACGTGCCCCTGACGAAGGATCCCAAGACCGGAGCGATGTTGGCGGGGATGTCGGCGTCCCACTCCCCACCATGCAGGTAGTCGACCGGCCGTTGCTGCGGGCCGAGCAAAACGAAGCCAGGAACGACCACGGTGCCGTTGCTCTGTTCGACGGGGATCCCCAGGTGGCGCAAGTCGAGGGCGAACTCACGCACGTCGAGCCGAACGACACGCACCTTCTCGAGCGCCCTTTGCATCAGCGGATCGCTCAGCGACGCCGCCACGCCGTTGCAAGGGGCGCAATCGGGCAACACGAGCCAGAGCAAGAGCTGCTCGCCCGCGTCTTGCGCGAGCTGCTGCTGCTGATCGAGCGCCTTGCCGAGCGACCCCTGATCGGTGCCGATGTCCACCAGGTCGATGGCGCCGATCACCGTGGACGTCGTCGCTGTTTCACGGGATTGCACCTCGGAGCCGGCGTGCGGGACCGCGCTTCGCTCGGCGCCTGGCGCGTGGGCTTTGGGGACGGCGGTGGGGCCGACCGGCTTCGCAAACGGCAAGGACGGGCTCGGCCTTGCGATCCACGCGATCAACCCACCGAACGCCGCCGCGCACACGGCCAGGTTGAGCGCGCCCACCACGATGCCCGCGAGCGCCAAGCGGGCGCCGGCGCGGCCGAAGCGCTCGATGTCGCGCCGAGCGACCAGGCCCAGCACGATGCCGAGAACGCCGCCGATGCCGGGCAAGCACGCAAAACCGAGGCCCGACAAGAGCAGCGACCACACCGCGGAGTCCGGGACTTTGCCTCGACTCGACGCGGGGGGAGCAGAAGGATCGAACACCAACTCTTCTAAGTATAACGCGTCCCACCGGCATCCCAAACCCCTCCAGCAGGTAGGAGTCGATCCTACCTTTCACGCAACCAACTCAATTCAACGTTACCTGTGCCCTCAGTTCTTTTTGTTACACTAAGACACGAAAACACCCGCCCAGGCGCAATTCGCATCGACGGCGAGCTCGCGTCGCCGTCGATCGAAGCTAAACCCGCGTTGCGGCTACGATATGCGGCGTGTTAGCGTCACCGCGACATGGACCCCCGGGAGATGGAAGCGCTCGTTCAGCGCTTGGTCCAAAATCCGCATGACGAGGACGCCATCGGGCGGGCTTACGAGTCGGGACAGCGCGATCCTCGCGGGTACGCGATGCTGCTCGAAAAAGTGGGCACCGCGACGGGCGATCCCGTGTTTGCCAGCCACTGGCTGACCGAGGCGGCGAACGTCTGGCTCACCACGCTGAACGACGCGCACCGCGCGGCCAGAGCGCTCATGATCGCCATCGATCGTGCGCCCACCCAACCCGCGCCTGCGGAAAAGCTGGCCGAGCTGTATCGGGAAAAGGGCGACATCAAGGCGCTGGTCGCTTTGCTGGAGCGGCGGGCCAAGGCCCTGACCTCACTCTCGGCCAACGACGCGAGCCTGCTCCCGCAGCTGTCGTCACTGCACGAGGAGCTCGGTCGGCTGTGGTCGGAGCCGCCGCTCTCGCAGCCGCGCAAGGCCAGCGAGAACTACCGGCGCGCGGTCGAGTTCGACCCCTCCAACCAATACGCCATCTACGCCGTGCGCGAGCTGCACAAGGCCAGCGGGGAGTGGGCCGAGGCGGTCCCGTACTTCGCGCAGGAGCTCGCGCTCGTGCAGGACCCGGAGCGGCGGCTGGCGCTGCTGCAGGACGAAGCCGAGGTTCGGCGCAACGCGGGCGACCTGAGCGGCGCGACGCAGGCGCTGCGCGGCGCGCGCGAGCTCTCCTTCGAGGACCCGGTGCTGAAGCAGCTGCTGGCGAGCATCGTGCTCGAGCGGCTGCAGGCCGGTGAAGACGTCGCTCACGAGCGGGCAGAGGGGGCGCAGCTGTTCGTCGAGCTCGCCGAAGAGTTTCCGGGGGAGCACGGCTACTCGTACTCCGTATGCGCGCTGGAGCTCGAGGCCGGACACGACCGCGCCGCGCAGCTCGCGATGTACTACGCCGAGCAGCTCGGACGCGGCCATGAAGCGGCGCCCCGGTTGGCGGCGTACGTGAAGGCGAATCCGAACGGCGCCGTCGCCGCCGACGCGCGACAGCTCATCAGCCAGGTGGTGCAGCAAGGCGTCTTCGACGACAGCCTGCTGGAAGCCCTCACGCCCTCGGACGACGCACCGGCGCCCGAGCGCGTCCGGGCGCTGCTCGAGGTGGCCTCGACCCTGGCCAACAAGGGCAAGCGACACGAAGCCGCCGCCAACTTCGAGAAGGTGATCGCGATCGAGGCCGCCAACGAAGAGGCGCTCGGCTTCCTCGAGAGCTTCTATCGGCAGGGGCGCAAGTACGACAAGCTGCGCGATCTCCTGCTCGCCGCGGCGCACTCTCCCGATGCGGATGTCGATCGGCGGGTCAGCTGTCTGCGGGAGCTCGGGGGCCTGTTCGAGTCGCAGCTGCGGGATCCGGAGTCGGCGATCGGCACCTGGAAGGAGCTGGTGGCGCTCGATCCCGACGACGAGCCCGCGCGCGCTCAGCTGCGGCGCCTCTTGGAGCGGCACGGTCGTTGGGACGAGCTGACGGCCTTGATGGAGCAGGAGGCGGAGCAGCTCGGCGATCTCGAGGCGCGGTTGGCCGCCGAAAAATCGATCGCCAAGCTGCACGAGCAGAAGCGGCGAGATCCGGTCGCGGCCGGTCATGCCTGGGCGCGCATCGCCCGGCTCACTCCGGACGATGATATGGCGATCGCCACGGCCGTGCGCCACTTCGAGCGCGCCGAGCGGGCGGACTTGGCCGCGCAGGTGATCGCCGACACGGTGCGGTCGGTCAGCGACGAGCGCGCGCGGGCGCAGCTCTACAAGAAACTCGCCGAGTACCGCGAGGCGTCCGGGGACGCCTTTGGCGCCGGTGAGGCGTACGCTGACAGCGCCCGGGCCGCGACCGACCCCGAGCTCTGGCAGGCGGCCGAGCGCTGCTTCGTACAGGCCGAGGTCTGGGACCAGGCCGCCACGGCCGCCGAAGAGCAGGCCGATCTCGCCAAGCGACCTCACGATCAAGCGGCGCTGTTCGCCAAGGTGGCCGACCACCTGCTGCGGCTCGGTGACGAGGCCAACGCCGTGCTGCGGCTCGAACGTGCGGCGGAGCTCGATCCGAGCAATCCGGACTATGCCGCGGCGCTCGAGTCCCGCTACGTGAGCGCCGAGCGCTTCGCGGATTTGGCACAGTTCTTACTCGGGCGCGCCGAGAAGCTGACCGAGAAGGCCGATCGGCTCGAGCTGCGACGCCGCGCGGCGAGGCTGCAGCGCAACGAGCTCGCCGATCCGCACGCGGCGCGCGAGAGCTTGCTGCAGATCTTGAGCGAGGGGGACGATCCGGAAGCGCTCTCGATGCTGGCCGACGACGCCGAGGAGCGGCGGGAGTTCGGCGAAGCGGCGGAGTACCTGCGCCGCCTGCTGCGGGTCGTGCCCGAGGAGCAGCGGGTCGAGGTCGCGCTGCGCGAAGGCAAGCTCCTGTCGGAGGGGCTCGGCGACACGAGCGCCGCCATCGACTGCTACGAGGACGTCCTCAAGGAGCTCGATCCGAAGAACCTGACCGCGCTGCGTGGCATCGCCGCCCTGCACGAGCAGCAGGGCGACTTGAAGGCCACGGCCGGCGCGCTCGAGCGCTTGCTCGACGCGCTCGAAGACCGCGAGGAGAAGCTCGAGACGGCGCGGCGCCTGGCCGAGCTCTACGAGACCAGCCTGGACGATCCGCGGGCGGCGCTGAAGCACCTCGAGATCGTGCGCGAGCTGGATCCGGAGGATTTCGACGCGCTCGAGCGGTCGTGCGAGATGGCCGAGCAACTCGAGGACTGGATGCGCGTGACGGAGTACACGCGGCTCCTGCTCGAAATCGAGGGCGATCCGGCCGAAATCAGCCGCATGACGCGGCGCCTGGCGGAGCTGTATCACACCGAGCTCGAGCGCGACGACGAGGCGCTGGCGGCGCTCCTGGCCGTGGCCGATCAAGGCGACGAGGATTGCCGCCAGGAGTACGTCAAGCTGGGCGACGAGCTCGGGTGGAAGGGCATCGTCGCCACGAAGCTCGTGGAGTGGAACCTCGAGACGCCGGTGGGCGAGGAGCGCAACGCGGCGCTGCGCGGCGCGTTCGAGCGCTTCCTCGAAGTGGATCGCGAGGCGGACGCGGCCAACGTGGCCAAGGAGCTGATCCGCACGCGTGCTGGCGACGCGGAGCTCGCCAGCAGGCTCGAGACCATCGCGATCCAGCTGCAAGATCTCGAGGCGCTGGGCGTCGCGCACGATGTGTTGATCGACGGCCTCTCGGGCGCGCTTCGCGCCGAAGAGATGGTCCGCCAGGCCGAGATCATGGTGGCCGCGGGGGTCGACGCGCTGACGGCGATCGGGCACGGCGAGCAGGGGCTCACCAGCGTCGCCCCCGATGAGGTCGAGGCGCTGCTGGCGCGGCTGGCGAAGCTCGCTCCCGCGCCCGAGCAGGTGGTGGACCTGTACGAGCGGCAGGTGATGCGGTGCAAGGCGCCGGCCGATCGCGTGCAGGCGCTGGCGCGGGCCGCGGAGGTGGCGGCGGAGAGCGACGCCCTCGATCGAGCGCGTGGCTTCTTCGACCTGGCGTTGGGCGGTGCGGCGAACGACGACGTATTGACCAAGCTCACCGACATCGCGCGATCGGCCGACGAGCGCGTCGGTGGTGACACGCTGCGGAGGACGCTCGCCAGCGCGCTGGCGGCGGGCGGCCAGGGGGCGCGCGACGGCGGACGCACCCGCAGCGCGCTGCTCCGGCGGGCGGCGCTGCTCGCACACCGTGAGCTCGGCGACACCGATCAGGCGTTTCGCTGGACCGGTGACGCGCTGGTCGCTCACGTCGACGATGGTGGCCTCGACGCGCTGGTCGATTTGGCCGACGAAGTGGGCGAGCCGAAGCGTGCGGAGAGCGTGCTCGGCCGGGTGCTCGAAGAGGTCTTCGACGGTCCACTGGTTCGCAAGGTGCTCGCGCGGCGCGCGTCGGTGCGCCGCGACAAGCTCGCCGATCCTCGCGGAGCCGCCGACGACCTGAAGCGGCTGCACGATCTGTCGCCCGGGGACACGGACGTGATGGACCAGCTGAGCGCCCTGTACGGCGAGCTCGAGGACTATCGCGGCATGGTCCACCTCTTCGAGGACCAGATCCTGCGCGGCAAGAACACGGAGGCGCGGCTCCAGATCGCGCGCAAGGTGGCTCGGCTCTGGGAGGAGCGCCTTCAGGATCCGCGGGAAGCGGCGGACGCTTGGCGGCGCGTGCTGCGCATGAAGAGCGGTGACCCGGAGGCGACGGAGGGGCTCGAGCGGGCCAAGGCGAACATGTTGGGCCGCCCCGCTCCGCCGCCGAGCCCGTCGCCTGAGGCGGACGGCGCGGACGACGGTGCCGAGCCACAGGACGCACCGCCCGAGGACGCGGCGGAGGCGACGGAGGACTCGCCGCCGTCCGAGCGCTCAGCGCCGGAGAGCCCGCTCGGCGAGGGCCTCTCCGCCCTGGATGGGCCCGAGCCGGAAGAAGCTGAAGAGGCCGCGGAGGACGCCGATCTTGCGGTGAGCGCGACGGCGGACCCCTCGGGTGACGAAGCGCGCCCCGGAGCGGACGCGCCGCTCGACGATCCGACGGAGCCCTCCATCGATCGAGAAGCTGCCGAGGCGGAGGCCGAGGCTGCCGAGGCAGAGGCCGAAGCCGACGCGGCTCGTGCTGAGCGGGCTCGGGCGGAGATCGAGCCGCTCGGAGCGGACGAGCGCGCGGCGGCCGATCAGGGAAGATCCGCCGATCAGCAGGAAGAGGCTGCGATCTCGGCCCCGAGCGATGAGGCAGCGCCCGAAGGCGGCAGCGGCGGCTATCCGGACGAGAGCCTCACCGACCCCGAGCTGCGGGCGCCGGGGGCGCTCGAGCGCGCCAACGACGCCGGAGGTCGGGAGCCGTTGCCGACCGAAGCGGACGCTTCGGACCCCATTGACGGCGAGATCAACGGCGCGGTGCACGCGGGCGCGCTGGAGGACAGCGGCGCCGGGGCGACCGCCTCCGCCGCGTCCGAGCTGGACGACGACGAAATGGACATCCCCGTCTCGCTCGACGACGACGACGGTGCGTCCGAACCCGCGGCGAACGGCGCCGGGCGTCCTGTGCCGCCTCCACCGGGCCGGCCGCCGCCCCCGCCGCGCCGCAGCAGCGCCGCTC
>JAEZYZ010000105.1 GCA_023418705.1 Pseudomonadota bacterium
CTCCGAAGGCGGTGCCGCGGCGTCGGGACGGCTGGGCGGCTCCGCGCCCCGTGGGCGGCTCGGGAGCTCAGCGGCCGCGGGGGTGTCGGTCGACGCGGCTCCGGCCGGGCCCCCCGAAGGCGGCAGCGGCGGGGGCTTCGAGAGGTTGGCGCTCAGATCTGCGGCGAGGCGCGCCAAACCGAGGGCCCGGACATCGCTGCCCGCCTCGCCGGCGGACTCCGCGGCCCGCCGCAACCAACGCAAGGACTCGTCCCGCTGGCCGGAGAGCCAGAGCGCGTCGGCGGCCTCCAGCGCCGTCCTCACATCTTCGGGATCGCGGGTATCGGGCGACGGGATCGGGGTCTGGTCTGGCATTTTTTAACCTCCTGAGCGCGCGACATCGGCACCAACGACTCGAAAAAACGATCCGTCTACAGTGTCCTAAACACGACCTTAAAGCTCAGTGGATGCCGTGCATGCGTTTTTGCATGAGCGGCGACAAAAGAAGCACCAGGACCCCCACGACGACGGCCACGAGCCCGAGCTTGCCGAACACGTCCCCGTAGACCATCACCGTCTCGCTCGGGTGCGGCAGGGCCGCTTCGGCGCCCCCGTGCTCCTTGACCCCCGTCAGCTTGGCGATCAAACCGGCGACGTACTGGGCGAACGCGGACGACAGAAACCACGTGCCCATCATCAAGCCGACGATGCGTGCCGGCGACAGCTTCGTGATCATCGACAGGCCAACCGGCGACAAACACAGCTCGCCCGTGGTGTGCAGCAGGTAGCCCAAGAGCAGCCACCCGATCGCGACGACGCCGTCTGAGCCGGCGCTCGCAGCGCCGAAGTAGAGCGCCCCAAACCCAAGACCGAGTTGGAGGATCCCGAGCCCGAACTTGGTCGGGGTCGCCGGCTCGATGCCGCGCCGCCCGAGTCGAACCCAGAGCCACGCGAACACCGGCGCGAACGTCAGGATGAAGGCGGGGTTGACGGACTGGAACACCGATGCGGGGATGCTCTTGCCGAAGAGGCTGCGGTCCACGTTCCGATCGGTAAACAGATTGATCGAGCTGCCGGCTTGCTCGAAAAAAGCCCAGAACACCATCGAGAACAGCGTCAGGACCAACGCCACGATCAGCCGGTCACGCTCGACCTTATCGACTTTGCGGACCAGGTAGTAAATCAAAAGCGCCGAGACCAGCGCCCCGACCCCCGACAACAGGGAACCGACCAGCTGGGAGATTTGAACGAGCTGCCACGCGACGATCACCAGCCCGAGCGCCCCCAGGTAGGTGAGCCACTCGCGGTTGATCCCTGGAACCGGACGCTCGCGCAGGCGCGCTCGATCCGGCGCTTCCGCGGCTTCTCCGAGGTGACGCTGCCCCTGCAGGAAGACCATCAAGCCGAGGAGCATGCCGACGCCCGCCAACCCGAAGCCCCAGTCCCACCCATAGGTCTCGCCGACGTACCCGCACAAGAGCGGGGCGGCGCCAGCCCCCAGGTTGATCCCCATGTAGAAGATCGTAAAGCCGCTGTCCCGCCGGGGGTCCCCTTCCGGGTAGAGGCGGCCGACGATGCTCGAGATGTTGGGCTTGAAGAAGCCGTTGCCGACGATCAGAAACCCGAGCGCCAGGTAGAAGATCTGCAGTTGCTCGAAGGCCATCGCGAAGTGGCCGGCCGCCATCAGCACCGCGCCTAGGATCACCGCCCGTCGAAACCCGAGCAGACGATCGGCGAGCCACCCACCCAACACCGGCGTCGCGTAGACCAACGCCGTGTAGCTGCCGTAAGTGGCGTAGGCGCGTTCGTCCCCGAACAGGAAGTGGCGCGTCATGTAGAAGATGAGCAGCGCCCGCATGCCGTAGTAGCTGAAGCGCTCCCACATTTCCGTGAAGAACAGGACGTACAGCCCGCGCGGGTGTCTGTTCTTCATGTCGCCTCGACCTCGCTCGAGCGTCGGAGCCGAAAGCAGGCGCACCGATTCGAAGCGTCGCGCCGGTGAGCGCCCCCCCCGACCTTCGAATAGGCGTCTCGGACGTGCTCGAGATCGACGAAAGCCGCAGCAGCCACGTTCATTTGGCTCGTATCAGGCAACCCAGCGAGAGAACAGCCAAAAACCGCCGATGATCGCGAGCCGTGCTGCGAGCTGCGCGAGCTCGTCGCGAGACGCCGCTGCCGGTGGCATGAAGCCGCTGTAATTCCTGAAGATGACAGGAGCAAGCGATGACCCCGCGAGGAGCCAAGGTAGGGCATTTGCGCACGCGCCGAGGCGCCGCCCCTGGCGCGAGCCCGCCACTCGTCACTCGCCATGGCGAACGCCCCGCCAGGCGAGAGCACCGCCTGCTCCGGGCCTGGCCCAGGACCACGGTCGCCTTCGGCGGATCGGCCAGCGTGTTTTTCGATCACCGGCGAGCAGCACGGCCGAGGGATGCGCCGACGCTCGCGTCGCCGCGCTCACGCGCGCGGGTCGACGGTGATGCGCGAGCACGCGCGCACCGCAATGACCGTGAAACGCACCGGACGACGCATAGCAGGATGCGTGCCAAAAGGGAGCGATGCTCCGGCAAGCTCGGGTGGACAGGCCGGGTGATGATTGTTATAGCGAACGCGCGCGACGCGCCTCGCGCGCTCGAGCCAAGCACGCAAACTCATCGCCATCGGCGACATCACGGGCGTTCAAGAAGGTCAGGCGGCTTTTTCCGGTGTGCGGTATCTGCGGAGAGATTCGGTTCGACGGTCATCCGATTTCTCTCCAGTCAATTCAGACCATGGCCGACGCGCTGGCGCCGAGGGGGCCGGACGGGAGCGGTGTGGTCGCTCGGGGCAACGCGGCGCTCGGCCACCGGCGCCTGAGCATCATCGACCTTTCGCAGCACTCGGAGCAGCCGATGGTCGATGCGGAGCTCGGGCTCACGATCGTCTATAACGGCGCGATCTACAACTACCGGGAGCTCCGTCGCGCGCTCGAAGATCGGGGATACCGCTTCTTTTCCTCCGGCGACACGGAGGTGCTCATCAAGGCCTACCACGCCTGGGGCGAGGACTTTGTCGAACGGCTGAACGGCATGTTTGCCTTCGCCATCGTCGAGCGCGACTCCGGCAAGCTGTTTCTCGCGCGCGATCGGCTCGGAATCAAGCCGCTCTACTACAGCCACGAGCCTCACCGCTTCCGCTTCGCCTCGACCCTCCCGAGCCTGGTCCGCAGCGGCGACATCGATCGAAGCCTCGATCCGATCGCGCTGCACCACTACATGACGTTTCACTCGGTCGTGCCCGCGCCTCACACGATCTTGCGTGGCGTCCGCAAGCTGCCGCCGGCGACGGTGGCCGTGCTCACGCCGGACGGCGCGCTGCGCCAGCGCCGATACTGGGAACCCCGCTTCACGTCGAGCGCCGAGCAGCGACAGGTGTCCTTCGAGGAGTGGCAGGAGCGCGTGCTCGCGGCGCTTCGGCTCGCCGTGCGCCGGCGCCTGGTCGCCGACGTCCCGGTCGGCGTCCTGCTCTCGGGCGGGCTGGACTCGAGCTTGATCGTCGGCCTGCTCGCAGAGACCGAGCAGCAGCGCATCGAGACATTCTCCATCGGCTTCGAGAGCGTTGGCGGGGAGAGCGGCGACGAGTTCCAGTACTCCGACCTGATCGCGCGCCACTTCGGCACGCAGCACCATCGCATCCGGGTCGACGCGGCCCGAAGCCTCGCGAGCTTGCCCGCTTGCATCGCCGCGATGAGCGAGCCGATGGTCAGCCACGACGCGATCGGCTTCTACCTGCTCTCGGAGGAGGTCAAAAAGCACGTCAAGGTCGTGCAGAGCGGGCAGGGCGCCGACGAGGTGTTCGCGGGCTATCACTGGTACCCGCCGCTGCTGAAGAGCGAAGATCCGGTGGCCGACTACGCGCGGGTCTTCTTCGACCGCGACCACGCCGAGATCCGCGAAGCCCTCTGCCCCGAGCGGGTCTCGGAAGACCACAGCCTGGAGTTTCTGCGCCAGGATTTCGCGAGGCCGGGTGCGGACTCGGCCGTTGGCCGCGCGCTTCGCCTCGACACGACGGTCATGCTCGTGGACGATCCGGTCAAGCGGGTCGACAACATGACGATGGCCTTCGGCCTGGAAGCCCGCGTGCCCTTCCTCGATCACGAGCTCGTGGAGCTCGCCGCCTCGATCCCGCCGGAGGCGAAGGTCGAAGGCGGGGGCAAGTACGTGCTCAAGGAAGCCGCCCGCCGCGTCATCCCGAGCGAGGTGATCGATCGCCCGAAGGGATACTTTCCAGTGCCGGCCTTGAAGTACCTGCGCGGCAGCCACCTGGACATGGTCAAAGACGCGCTGCTGTCGCCGGTGGCTCGGGAGCGTCGCCTGTTTTCGCCCGCCTACGTGGCGCGCCTGCTGAAATCACCAGAGCAGCACATCACCCCGCTGCGCGGCTCGAAACTCTGGCAAATGGCGCTGCTGGAGCTCTGGCTGCAAACCCATCACATCTGAGAAATGACCGCTCCCTCCGGACGCTTCATGGCCGAGCAACGCCACCGCATCGACCGAGGCCAGGCCCCGAGCCTGACGGCCTGGAAACCGCCGCGGCCCGGCATGCCTTCGAGCGCCGGGGTGATCGTCGATTGCGGCTGGGGACGACTGATCTTCGGCCACACCTTCGAGACGAACGAAGGGCTGATCGGCGCCCTGAGCGAGGAGAAGGACGGCCAGCGCGACATCGCCATCTACATCGGCGATCCGCACGTCCTGTTGTCGATGGCGCCGCAGGAGCTGTTCCTCGATCCGTCGCACACCTATCGCATCTACCTCGAACAGTATCGCCCCCCAGCGGCGCGGACCGTGCCGTACATGGTGCGGCGCCTGCAGTCCTTGGCAGATGCCGAGGGCATGAACCGCATCTATGCGCGCCGCCAGATGGTGGCCACCGATCCCCACTTCGTCTGGTCGCATCGCAAGTCACGCGAGCTGACGTTTCTGGTGGCCGAAGATCTCAGCAGCGGGGAAATCATCGGCACGGTGACCGGCGTGGACCACCGGGCGGCCTTCGACGACCCGGAGTCCGGGTCGAGCTTGTGGGCGCTCGCGGTCGACCCGCAGACGACGCACCCTGGCGTCGGGCACGCCTTGGTCACCCACCTGATCGAGCAGTACGTCGCCCGGGGGTTGGCGTTCATGGATCTCTCCGTGATGCACAACAACAAGCAGGCGATCGCGCTCTACGAGAAGCTCGGGTTCACGCGCGTGCCCGTGTTCTGCGTCAAACACAAGAACACCATCAACGAACCCCTCTTCATCGCGCCGGCGCCGGAGGCCGATCTCAACCCGTACGCGGCGATCATCGTGGACGAGGCGCGCCGGCGTGGGATCGCCGTCGAGGTGCTCGAAGGGGATCAGGGCTATTTCGCGTTGTCCCTCGGCGGTCGGACCATCGTCTGCCGCGAGTCGCTCTCCGAGCTCACGTCTGCGATCGCCATGAGCCGCTGCGACGACAAGCGCGTGACCCGACGGGTGCTCGCGCGGGCGGGCCTGTCCGTCCCCGAGCAGCGCACCGCCCGGGGGGATGCGTCGGATCTGGAATTTTTGCGCGAACACGAGCGGATCGTGGTCAAGCCGGCGAGGGGCGAACAGGGGGCGGGCGTCTCCGTGGACGTTCGCACCCCGGAAGAGCTCGAGCGCGCCGTCGCGCTCGCTCGGGGCCACTGCAGCGAGGTCCTGCTCGAGCAGATGGCCCCCGGGCAGGACGTCCGCATCGTGGTGATCGACTACCGCGTGGTCGCTGGGGCCGTGCGCAGGCCGCCGCGGGTGACCGGCACCGGGCAGCACTCCGTGCGCTCCCTGATCGAGAAGCAGAGCCGGCGGCGCGCCGCGGCGACCGGGGGGGAGAGCCAGATCCCGATCGACGACGAGACGCAGCGTTGCGTGCGCGCGGCGGGCTACGCGCTCGACGACGTGCTCCCCTCGGGAGAGGAAATCCTGGTGCGCCGCGCGGCCAACCTGCACACGGGTGGAACCATCCACGACGTCACGGACCAGCTGCACCCACGATTGGTGCACGCCGCGGAGCGCGCCGCAGAGGCGCTGGACATCCCGGTGGTCGGGCTCGACTTCATCGTCCCCGACGTCTCCGCGCCCGAGCACTTCATCATCGAGGCGAACGAGCGGCCTGGCCTCGCCAATCACGAACCGCAGCCGACAGCCGAGCGCTTCATCGATCTTTTGTTCCCGAACACGGCGAGCTGATGCATGAAGCGTTTGACCATTGACGACGACTACATCTTTCGGACGCTAACCACGCTCTTGGACATCCCGAGCCCGAGCGGCTACACCGATCGCATCGTGCACTTCGTCGGGCAAGAGCTCGAGCGGCTGGGGATCCCGTTCGAGCTGACCCGCCGGGGCGCCATCCGCGCTCGGCTCCGCGGCAAATCGGAGAATCCAGCGCGCGCGGTCGTCTCCCACGTCGATACGCTCGGCGCCATGGTCAAGAACTTGAAGTCCAACGGGCGCTTGGAGATCGTGCCCATCGGGCACTGGTCGAGCCGCTTCGCCGAAGGTGCCCGCGTCACGGTGTTCACCGACGAACAGGGCTCCAAGCGCGGCACGATCCTGCCCCTCAAGGCCTCCGGACACACGTTCAACGAGGAGGTCGACACCCAACCGGTGAGCTGGGATCAGGTCGAGATCCGGACCGACGATTTTTGCACCTCGGGCGAGGAGCTCCACCGGCTCGGGTACAACATCGGAGACTTCGTCGCCATCGACCCGCGGACGGAGATCTACGACGGGTTCATCAACTCGCGCCACCTCGACAACAAGGCGGGGGTCGCCGCGATGCTCGCGTCCGCCAAGGCCGTCGTCGAGCAGGCGGCGCATGTTCCGGTCGACTGCTACCTGCTGTTCACCATCTCCGAAGAGCTCGGCACCGGCGCTTCCGCGATCCTGCACGGCGAGATCGCCGAGATGGTCGCGGTCGACAACGCCACGCCCGCCCCCGGACAGAACTCGCGTGAACGCGGCGTCACGATCGCGATGGCGGACTCATCAGGGCCCTTCGACTACCACCTGACCCACAAGCTCCTCAGGCTGTGTCGAGACCACGGCATCGAGCATCAACGCGACGTCTTCAAATACTATCGCTGCGACGCCGCCTCGGCGGTGGAGGCGGGCAACGACATTCGATTTTCGCTGGTGTGTTTTGGTGCGGACGCCTCACATGGGTACGAACGCACGCACATCGATGCGCTGCGCTCCCTCGCGGAGTTGCTCGCGCTCTACATGCAGAGCGCGCCAACGTTCCTGCGCGACCGCCTCGAGCTCGGCCCGCTGCAGGGATTTCCCACCCAGCCAGAGTAAAATCTCGAGCACCCTTCGGCTCAAAGACCGGGCTGCCCGAGGGCGGTGCGTGACGAGCCCCCGGGCGGGAGGCGACCGTGCTGTTCCCCGCCCGGGCACCAGGCCCCGGCGGTCCGTTGCGAGTTAGCAAGGAAGATTGCAACTCTGAAACGTCGTACGGGTGACACACCGTTCAAGTCTCGGTAAGTCCACGACAATGAGATGGCACGCTACCTGCATCTATTGGCGGACGGCGGCGCCCTGGAGTGTCCCCCCCCCCGCCCCGGGTGGCCGCCGTTTTTCTCAGCAGCCAGGTTGACCCGCTTTTCAGCTTGAGCTGTTGCCTCTTCGGCAGCCCGGGTTCCCCCCCCCTCCCCGGGCTGCTTTTTTTTTGTTTATCCCCGCGCGGCCTCGCGGCGGGCTGGCAGCAGGCTGCGAACGGATCCCGACGCCCCGCGGGTCGGGTGCGCTCTCGTGACGCGCCACGTCGACGAACCTCCGGCTCCTGCGCCGCGCGAGCTGGCGGCTCCCGATCTGCGGCTTGCCACGACGCCCGAGTCCACTCCTGCTGGGAGCAGCGATGGGAGCCAACGAAGCAACACCGATGCTGGCAGCGGGGCGCGGACGCCAGGGGAGCTTCCCCAATGGCAGAGCACGCCGTCGATGCTCAGCTTGTTCCATCGTTGCTTCAGGAATCCAAATCAATGGCGGCATTCGCTCACGTCGAGTGGTCGGGGATGAGTCTTCGATGGGGCGAGACGGTGGTTTGCTCCCGCACACCTCGATGCCCGCTACCGAGCGAATGGCGTGATCGATGCTAGACTTTTCGATAGTGACCGGTTCACGGGGCCGGCAGCGCAGGGATGCGATGAAGAGACTCGGACGGCGTGAGTGGGCGCTGGTTGCGGTCGCCGCCCTGCTGCTCGCGGTCGCTTTGAAGCCGGTCACCGGCCACGCCGAGCCGCCGCTGGAGCTGCCACGAGCCAATTCCGGGCGCTTCGCGCTCGTCACTTACAATATCGCCGGGCTCCCCGAAGGGATCTCTCCCTCGCGGCCAAGCTTGAACATCCCGCGCATCGCGCCCCTGCTGAACGACTACGACATCGTCTTGATCCAGGAGGATTTCGCGTTTCAGCTCGAGCTCCGCCGCGGCTTGCAGCACCCCTTTCGTTCGCCCGACTTCAAGCGCCGAAGGGGTCTGGATTTTGGGGACGGCCTGAGCCGCTTCGCCAGCGCCCCCTTCACGGACCACATGCGGGCGGCGTGGCAAGAGTGCCATGGCTACCTCGAGGCCGGGTGCGATTGCTTGACCAGCAAGGGGTTCACGATGGCCCGGCACCACTTCGCGCAGTCTGCCACGGTCGACGTCTACAACCTGCACATGGACGCGGGCGGGCGAGGCGGTGATCGCGCCGCGCGTGCGCGCCAGCTCGAGCAGCTGCTCCAAGCCATCGAGACCCAGTCCGCCGAGCGCGCGGTGATCGTGGCCGGCGACACGAACATGCGCCGCCCGGAGCTGGCCGTGCTGGCCAGCTGGACCACGCGTGCTGGGCTTGCCGATGTCTGCCAAGCCCTGCGGTGCTCCGATCCGGGGCGGATCGACCGCGTCTTCTTCCGCCCATCGAAGGAAGTGAAGCTGCGCGCTCGATCCTGGCGCATCGATGACCGCTTCGTGGACGATCGCGGCCGCCCCCTCTCCGATCACCTGGCGATCGCCGTCGATTTCGAGTGGCAGCTCGAGCAGAAGTCAGTCGCCGCCAGCCGTCCGCGGCGTCACGCCGTCAGGTCCATGGACGCGAGATCACGCAGGCGTTGATCCCGCCGACGCCCATCGAGAGCTTTCCGACGGCGCTCGTGGGCATTTCGACGGGCCGATTGAAGACGAAGCGCTCATGCAGCGCCCGGATGGCACCGTTGAGCTCGTCTTCCCTGAGGGGGGTCGGGAACAGCTGCCGCCGCTCGCACCCGAGGTACTGCGCCGTCAGCTCCCAGCCGCCGGCCACCGCCATCCCATGCCCAAACGTGCCCTTTCGGGCCGTGAACAAAACGTTCTCCGGCAGGACGTGCCGCAGGTTCTCCACTTCCTGGAAATCACCGGGGGTCGCCGTCGCGTGCAGATCCCAAGACCCGATCTGCTCCAGGGAAACGCCCGAGCGCCGCAACGCCTGCTGGATGGCTTGGCGAGGCCCTTCTTCCGAGGGCGTGATGATGTGGTCGGCGTCGGCGGAGGTGCCGACGCTGACCGGCTCCATGCCGAGCGGCTTGAAGCCGCGAGCCGTGAAGTACTCGTGATCGCCCACGATCCAAATCGCCGATCCACCCGACACGTGCGTGCCGCGCAGCTCGGTCAGGGGCTTGGACACGGAACGATCGGCCGAGAGCACCCGCGCGCTGTAGAACGTGCCGACCGACAGCGGGTGCGGGGGCGGATCGGTCGCGCCCATCACCACCGCCTTGGCGTCCCCGCGTTGTATCGCGTCGATGGCGAGCTTCAGCGCGACGCCGAACGTCGCGCAGGCGGCCACGGGCGCGAACGCGAGGCCGGTGATCTTCCCCAACATGGAGATCTGCGAGGCGGGCGTGTTGCTGATGTTCCAAAGCAGGTTCGCCGACACCTGCGCCCACGGCGGCTCCGGCGCCCGCCATTTCTCCGCCAGGCGGTCCAAACGGCGACGCTTCTCGCGAATGACCTTCAGCTTGCCCGTTTCGACATCGCCCTCGACCCGCATGGCTTCGATGTCGCGGAGCTCGGCCAGAAATTCGGCGAGCTTCTCGGAACGAGCGGCCCAATAGGCGTTGAAGGCGTCCTCGGCGACCTCGCGAGCATCGGGATCCGATACCTCACTCGGATCTTGCGGCGCCTCCGCGCCAGCCGGGGCGTCTCCCGCCAGGTGAGCCCGCAGCGCCGCATTGCGCTCGGGCGCCGCCCAAAACCGGTTCCAGCGGCGCTGAGCACGGTACAGCTTGACCGAGATGTCGTAGGTGGAGGGCAGGCTGCCGAGACCGGTGGCGACGTACACGTGGGCCGCCGTGCCAAGCTCCTGCAGCGCCTGCTCGATCCCGGCGTTCTGGCGCAGCGCTTGGATGAACCCTCCGACGGCGAACAAGGTCGTCGGGTCCATCTTTTCGACCAGCTGACGAAAACGGTTGGGCGGGAACCGCGCGTCGATCCACGGCCGGTAGGCGGAGAAGTCGAACTTCGGAACACCCACCAGGAAGTTGTCGGGCCCGAAGCCGTCGAAGGGCTCGAGCCATGAGGGTTCCGCCTCGAGGTTGCTCGCAAACTCGTCGATATCGGTGGAGCGCGGGGCAACCACGCCCCAGCCGAATATTCCAACTCTTCGCAACGCGGTATCCTTCACGGCGGGAGTGAGCCCTTGGCCTGCCCGCAAGTCAACCGCTTTGGACGGCGGAGTCGGCGGCCACCGGCGAGCCTTTATCAGCGACTACCGGCCCAGGCAAACGGCCTCCCGGCCGAGTGACCGGGGCCGCACCGAGGACCGGCGACGGGCGGCGGCTACCAGCTCGGCCCGAGCGCGACCAACGCCACCAGCAGCACCGCCACGAGCGCGATGACGATCGGCAGCACCGCGCGCTGGCGCGGTGGGCGCGCGCTCTTGGTGGCATCTTGGTGCAGTGGCGGCCGACCCGAGTGTCCTTCGGAGCGCGTCACCTCCATCAAGTCGGCGGGTGTCGCGTTCGGCCCGGTCCCGCCGTCGTCCGGCGGTGATGCCACCTCGCGTGATTCCATTCTAACGTTAGGCGTAAGCATCGAGCCCCCCGGCGCAAGCGCGCGTGCCGCTCACCCCATCGACGAGCGATCGCCATGATGCGGCGCGCCACTCGCGCCACCCGCTCGACGTTCGGGCCGCAGCTCAAGCGACCAGCGTCGACGGACGTTCGTTCGAAGCTTCGGCGCCCGCGCCGACGGAAAGCGAGCGCGCTGCCCTGAAGGAAGCCGGGTCGTAAACCCGGGCGGGTGGCGGCTTGATGTCCCAAACCAGCCGCAGGGCACCCAGGAGGCGGATCACGTAGTAGCTGACGTCGATCTCCCACCAGAAGAAGCCCTGGCGCGTGCTGTTCATGAAATAGTGGTGGTTATTGTGCCACCCCTCTCCCATCGTGATCAGCGCCAAGACGAAGTTGTTGCGGCTGGCGTCGCCCGACTCGTAGCGCTGCGAGCCGAGCATGTGGCTCAGCGAGTTGATGGTGAAGGTGCCGTGCCAGAGCAGCACGGTGCTCAGGCAGTAGCCGATCAGCAGCCCCGACCATCCCCAAATCGCCCAAACCCCCGCACCGAGAGCGATCGGCGGGAGCATCCAGAACCGATTCAGGAACACGAGCTCGGGATAACGCGCGAGGTCTTTGACGCGGGTGTAGTCGGTCTGGTCCGTCCCAGCGAACAGCCAGAGCACGTGCGAGTACCAAAAGCCGCGGCGTGAGTCGTGAGGATCCCCGTCCTGGTCCGACAGCTTGTGGTGGTCACGGTGATGGGCGGCCCACCAGAGCGCGCCCTTCTGGGAGCTGGACTGCGCCAACAGCGCCAGCAGAAACTGAAACACGCGGCTGGTGCGATAGGTGCGGTGCGCGAAGTAGCGATGGTACCCGCCGGTCACACCGAACATCCGCACCCAATACAGGACGACGCAGACGACCCAGTCCTGCCATTTCGTTCCGGTATAAAAGGCCGCCAACGGCGCAGCGTGCACCAGCAGAAATGGAACGGCCCCGACCCAATCTAGCCGGCGCGGGGGCGCCTCAGTGCGAGCGATGGGGGGTGACGGAACGACGTCGGACTGCGCCATGCCGGTCAATTTCGCATCGGCCGGCAAGCGGGGCTGTCACGTTTCGGTCACAAGCAGGTCAGCCCTGTGCTTTTTCCTGAATCAGTGGATAGAGGCGCTCCAGCGTCGCGAGCTCGACGCCCTCTTCGACGAGGCTCTCGACCTGCCCACGGCTCTGGCGCGTGTCCTCCCCGAACAGCGCGCGAGCAATGGCAGAGACCGGGATCTTCAGCTTCGCGGCCGCCACCGCGACGACCCGATCGCTCAGCCGCGCCGCTTCCCGAGCGGTGGGTAGATTCTCCAACTCCTCGAGCAAGACGCCGAGCAGCACGCGAGGCCGTTCCTGGGGAGCGCAGCCGACCAGCGCTTCTCGCACCCGCTCCTCAGGGCTCTCGGCCACCGGGGCCGGCACGCGGCGGCGCACGGACTTCGGATCGAAGCTCACGCCGGGCGGGATGCGGTGCAGCGGCTGCTCGCTGCGCGCGGGCGCCTCCGGCTCCTCCGCCTTGCCGCGCATGTCGGCGATGGTGACGATGCGGCGCACGCGCTGCGGCGGGCTCCCATTCGAGGACGGGACCGGAGAGCCGTTCGTCACGCCAGGGAGGTTGGGCTGTCGGTCAAGCCCTTCGGGCTGGACCTGGGGCGCTCCCCCGTTCATCGCCGCCGGAACGATCCGCCGCCGCACGGTCTCGACCTCGACGATGCGGCGCTGACGCGCGCCGTTGGTCACCGTGACGATGCCCGACCGCCGCGACTCGACGGGCTCGATCGGTCGCGTCCGATGGTTGGCTTCGAGCGGCTGCGGACGCCGCTGGAGCGACGACTTCGGTCCGGAGGACTGCGGCGACTCCGATGCGTCCGGCTTTTTCTGACGGGCCTCCGCTGGCGGGCCAAAGATGCGACGGCGATCGGCGCGCGACAGCTGACCCCGGGCCAAGTAGAAGAACACGCCGCCGGGGGTGCGCCGACGCGATCCGTCGGGCACCAGCATGCCGCCAGCCTGCTCGACCCGTTGGGTCTCCGACAAAAGCTCCAGCATCTTGTCGTCGCCGAAGACGTTCGCAAGCTCCCGGATTTGTGACTTCGGCAGCTCGTCGTTTTCCCCTAGGGCGGCGGCAATCCGTTCGGGAACGGACTGCGCGACGTCCGACGACGGCAGCTCACGTGCGCTCTCTTCCATGGTCAACGCTCGCCTCTTGCTCTTTGGATGATCGACGCCATCCGCCGATCCGTAGGTAGTGATCCTTCGATGCCTCTGCGGCGGTTTTCGGTCTTCGCTTAGCCGTTCAATCCGTCACCGGCGGGGCGTATCGCACCACTGGCGCAAACTCGAAGCGCCCCCCAAGCAACCAATGCCCCACAACGATGAGCGAACCCGCCACCGGGGTCAATCCTTCCCAATCAATTCGAGGCATGCCACTCCGAGCAGCGATTTTCGAGCCGTGCTGATGGCGCCGCCACCAGCCAAAAGCGCCTGTTCGAAGCTAACGAACACCCACCGTAGCGGACAGGGACCGATTCCCCGTACCGGCGGACACTCGATCTGGAGCGCCCGCGGGAGTCCAGATTAGAGCCCATCGGGGCATTTCGCAACCCCTTCTTGCGGCTTTACTCCGCAAAAAACCCGAATGATCGGCGTGTCATGCCAGCATTTCAGCTTTGAAATGCCGGCACGACGACACGCCCGATCTACGGCCTCAAGCGAGCGCTCGGGAGCGCAAATCTTCGACCGTTTCGCGCAGCGTCTCACCAGGATCGCGAGCGCGCCAGCCGAGCTCCCGCTCGGCCTTGCTGCTGTCGCAATACCAGTAGTACTGCCCGAGCTCGACCGTGATCGGATCGACGGGCGGCTCGCCCCCAAGCGCCCGCACTGCCCGCTCGAACAGGCGGGCGGCCCCGCTCGCCACGGGGATCGATCGGGGAAGCCGCAATTTCGGCGCAGCGATCCCGGTGAGCCGCTCGAGCCGTTCGAAGAGCGCGCCGACTTCGATGTTCTTCGCGTTCAGCAGGTAACGCTCGCCCGCCCGGCCTCGCTCGTACGCGGCCAGCATGCCCGCCGCCGCGTCGCGCGCGTCGACGAAGGCAACGCCGCCCGCGGGGACGGCCGGGATGGCGCGATCGAGGAACAGACGAATGTCGCCGGTGGACGAGCCTCGGAGGTCGCCGGGGCCGAGCAACAGGCTCGGGTTGACCACGACGACCTCGAACTCGGGCGGACGGTTGGCGTCGAGGGCCTCCCGCTCCGCGTAGAGCTTGCTGCGGTAGTAGGGCCAGCGATGGATGATCTCGAGGGGCGGTTCGGCCGCCTCGTCGACGACGCGACGCGGATCGGCGCTCACCGCGATCGTGCCGCTCGTGCTGGCCACGACGACCCGCCGCACGCCGGCTCCCGAGAGGCCCGCCAAAGCCGAGCGCGTCCCGGCGACGTGCAAGCGGTGCAAGATCTCGGCGTCTTCGGGCCGCCGCGACACCATGCCGGCGGACAGGAACCCGCCTTCACAGCCGCGAGCGGTCTCGGCGACCGCATCCGCGTCGAGCACGTCCGCGGCCCGGTACTCCACCGCGCTCGAATCCAGGCCGTCGATCGGCGCGCCCGAGCGCGAGACCGCGACCACCGAGTGCCCTCGGGAAACGAGCAGCCGCACCAGGTGGCTGCCCAAAAATCCAGTCGCACCACCAACCCACCAGCGCCGTCCGTCGGCGACCATCAGCGGCTCCCGTCGAGCTGAAAGACCTTTTGGAACGTCAGGAGCAACCCGATGTTGTTGCTCTTGATCATGCCGCTCATGAACTCCGCCGGTGAGGGTGTGTAGGCCTCCCGAACGATGCGCGTGAAGATGTGCGGTGAGGTCTTCAGCACGCAGTCGGCGGGGTTGACCACCTTGCCCGGCAGCACCTCACAGTCCTCGCGGCTCACCTTCACCGTCCAGCGCTCGTGCGCGCCGAGTGAGAAATAGAAGCTCAGCGGCTGCTCGACGCTGCCCCGCACGAAGCGGTGTTTGAGCTCGCTGAAGACGTCGGCGAGCGACGCCTCCGTGACGGTCGGCGCCGGTTCGTCGAGCGACGGCAGACGGGAGATGTCGAGCACCTCGCCTCTGCCCAGCGCGACCACGGCGCGTTCGACCAGCTTGGCCACCGTGCGGCTGGCGTCGGTCATCGACATGCCTTGGGTGAGGCGCCGCAGGTGCTCGCTGGACAGCACCGGGCCGATGCGCGCACGGACGTCCCGCTGCCGCAGGACCTTGGCGCCTTTCGGCAGCGCCGCGTGGGTGCCACCGAGGTAGATGGGCAGGATGTCGACGCCGTGGTGCAACGCCAAATGCCCGACCGCCGGCTTGAACTCGCCGATGCTGCCGTCCGTGCTCCGAGTCCCCTCGGGGAAGATGAGCACCGTCTTGCCCTGGTCGAGCAGCGCGCCGGCCTGCCGCAGGCTTTGTCGGAGCGAGCTGTGGCGCGAGATCGGCACCAGGTTGGTGAAGTTCTCGAAGTAGGTCTTGCGCCAGCGATGGCCCTCGAAAAAATAGTCCTGAGCTGCCAGCGAGACCAGATCGTCGCCGTAGCTGCCGAGCGCGTACTTCGCCAGGCCCATGTCGAGGTGGCTCGAGTGGTTGGCGGCGACCAGCACGTTGCGGTTGTGCGGAATGAACGCGCGACCCGTCACCTGCGTTCGGAGCACGCTGTCATAGAAGCCGCGCTGCGCCCGTCCCATCCAGGCCATCGCTGCCTCGCGCAGCACCGGCGGGAGAACGAGGTCCCGCTCCGTCGTCGCCTCGATCTCCGAGGTCTGCGCGCTCGGCGCGCGCCGCGCCCGATGCTCGCGCAGCACCTCTTCGACGTCGCCCACCGTCTGGCACTGCCCCAGCCGCTCGGCGTCCAGGGTGGTCTCGCGTTGGGCTTCCAGCGCGACGAGCAGCTCCAAGAGCATCAACGAGTCGAAGCCGAGATCTCCGCGCAGATTGGCCGCGGCCGAGATCTCCGCCGGGGTGCGGCGGGTGATGGTGGCGACGACCGAACGCACGGCTCGGGCGGTGGCGTCGAGGCTCTCGTCCTGGGCCGTCGCGGGGACGTTGCTCGCGATGGATCGCTCGACCAGACGGCGCACTTCCGCTCGTTTGACCTTGCGTGTGCCGGTGCGGGGCAGCGGGGCGTCGATCACGACCACGACCGCGGGGCGCAGGGCCTGGGGCAAGCGAAGGATGGCGCTGTCGAGCGATTTGCGGGCTCGCTCGCGACGCTCGCCCCGTGAGGCCGCGGCGTTGCCGTCGGGCACGGCGACGCAGGCGACGCGCTCGCCGCGCCGGCCGTCGGAGATGCCCACCACGCAGAGCTCGGCGACGTGCTCTACCTGGTCGAGGCGAGCCTCGACGTCCTCCGGATAAATGTTCTCTCCGTTGGAGGAGACGATCACGTCCTTCTGCCGTCCGACGATGACCAAATGCCCCTTTCGGTCGAGCTTCCCGAGGTCGCCGGTGTGCAGCCAGCCCGCCTCGTCGATGCTCTGGCGCGTGGCCGACGCGTCGTCGCTGTAGCCGAGCATCACGTTCGGGCCTCGCGCCAGCACCTCCCCCACGCCCTCGGGGTTGGGGTTCGCGATGCGGATCTCGACGCCGGGGATGGGCTTGCCGACGTGCCCCGCCTTCGCCTTGGGTCCGGCCTCGGCCACCGTCAGCACCGGCGCCGCCTCCGTCAGTCCATAACCTTCGGCCAAGTGGAGACCGAGCCCGCCGAACAGCTGATGGGTGCGCTCTGGCAGGGCAGCGCCGCCGCTCACGAGGAAACGCAAGCTGCCGCCCAAGGCCTCGTGCACGGGGCCGAACAGCAGCCGGCCGGCGTCGAGGCCGAGCGTCTTGCCCGCCGCTCGGTTCAGGTCCACCGCGAAATCGAACAGCTTCGCCGCGAGCTCGCCGCGCTCCGCGACCCGGGCGACGATCCGGCGCTCGAGCATCTCCCACAGCGCGGGAACGCCGATCATGGCGGTGATCCGCCCTGCCTTCAGCGTGCTCTCCAGGCGCTCTGCGCTGAGCTCGTCGAGATAGACGACGCGGGCGCCGCGTGACAGCGGGAGCAGCAGGCCGCAGGTGAGCTCGAAGGTGTGGTGCAGCGGCAAGACGCTGAGCACTCGGTCCCCCTTCGAGAGCGGGAACAGCGGCGAGAGGGCCGCGACCAAGGCCGTCAAATTGGCGTGCGAGAGCATGACACCCTTGGGCACGCCCGTGGTGCCGCTGGTGTAGATGAGGGCCGCCACCTGCTCGCTGGTGACGTCGAGCGGCATCGCCGGCTCACCCGGAGCGGCCGCTTGCAGAAGGTCGAGCATCGGCAACGACGGCAGCGCCGGCGCGAGCTTCGCTCGGACCGCCGCGTCGGCGATGAAGACCTTCGCCCGCGAAGCGCTCGCCAGGTTGGCCGCTGCGCGTTCGTCGATGTTGGCGTCCAGCGGGACGACCGTGGCGCCCGCGAACAAGACGCCGAAGAAGGCGATCGGCCAGGCGGGGTGGGAGGCGCCGGCCAACAGCACCCGATCCCCAGGATCGACGCCGAGCGCCTGCAGCCGCCGCGCGCACGCCCGCGAGCGAGCCAACCAGTCCGCATAGCTGATCCGGCTGAGGCCCTCCGGCTCCGTCCGCTGCAGAGCGATCGACAGATCGTGGCGCTCTGCCATCTCTTCGAGCAGCGCGGGCAACGTCTCGTGCCGCAGCGGCGCCTTACGCGGGCGCTTCAGGCGCTGATCGATCTGCGGGAACACCCACTTCTCGAGCCCGGGAACGTGGACGTTCAAGAACCAGTCGCGCCAATCGATGGCCTCCGGGTTCCAGCCGATCCGCGCCTGGTCCGCCGGGCTGAGGCGGGCGAACGCGGCGCGGGTGTTGTCGCAGCGGAAGATGTACTCGTATTCGGCCGTGAACGGCACGAAGGCCGAGAGCACCGAGTGGACCCGCCGCTGCTGCTCGGCGAAGCCCCGGATCACCCGCGCCGCCGGCTTGAGCAGCGCCGCCGCCGGCCCCACGCTGGCGGCGTCCACGACGTCGGCCACCTGACGCGCTTTCTTTGAGATCGCCCCGGGGCCGAAGCTGTCGAACTGCCGCTTGCCGAGCACCGCACCTTCGTAGTGGGCCTGCAGAAAGCTCCAGACGGGGCCGCCGCGGCCGGTCATCTGATAATGCCGCCGCTTGTACAACCCGGTGAGCTCGCAGAACCGGCGCATCGTGCACGGGTTGCTGTCGCTCGAGCCGTACTGATACACGGGCTTGGCGCGGCCCTCGAGCAGCTCCGCGAGCGACAGCACCATCCCCCCCGCCACCAGGTCGCAGGGGATGACGTCGAGGTAGTTGTCGGCACCGGGGATCTGCAGCCCGCCTTCGCGCAGGATGTAGATGAGCGGCGCGCTGGTGTTGATGCCCTCGTTCCAGCCTGGGAACGGGTAGGCGACCGTCGACTCGATCACGGCGGGCCGCACGATCGCGAAGGGCAAGCCGGACGCGGCCACGATCTGCTCTCCGATGGCCTTCGTGTAGGTGTACGTATTGGGAAAGCCCCAGAAGTTCGCGCGCTCCATGCCCATTTCGGCGAGCCGCGCCTCCTCGAACTTACGCTTGACCCGCGCCACCTCGGCGTCGAGCACCGCGCCGCGCGCCGGCTCTCCCCGCCCGAGCAAGTTCTTCTTGGCTTCGTCGACGAAATGACTCTGGCGGAAGGCGTCGCCCGCGCGGTGTCGCGCCTGCTGCACGACGTCCAGGCACTCGGCGATCTCGCGATCGGGATCCCAGTGCGCCCGATCGAGCTCGCCGGCGCGGGGGAACGGGTGCTCGCGCGGATCGGCCTCTTCGATGATGCCGGTGCGGCTGCCAGCCACGTAGCAGGTGCTGGTGTGCAACAGCGGGACGTCCCCCAGGTCCCGCGCCAGGGCCACCAGGTTCTGCACGCCGAACGCGTTCACCTCCAGCGCTTCGTCGAGCGGCGGATCGAAGTCGACGACCCCCGAGGCGTTGACGACCGCGTCCACCTGTCCGCGCAGATCGTCCCGCACCTCCGGCACGAGCCCGCAAAACGGCTGCACGATGTCGCCAGCCAGCGGCTGAACCTTGCGCCGCAAGAACTCCTCGAACTTCGGGCCGTGCTCGGCCCGCAGCGCGGCGAGGACGTCGTTCTTCAGGATTTCCCGCTCGAAGCGCTGCTCGGCCGTCTGCCCTTTCCGCCGGACCACCAAGTAGAGCCGCTCGATCTCCGGAAAGCGCGACAGCAGAAACGTCCACCAGACCTTGCCCAAGAACCCGGTCCCGCCGACCACGACCAGGCGCTTGCCGGCGAACACCCCCCGCAGGTCGAGCGAGGGCGCGGCATGTCCGTTGGCGCCCGCCAGGGCGGCCGCCCCGTTGACCTTCTTGCCGTTCATCGGACTCATGGCGTGGCCGCTCCGGGCGCGCCGGGGACGCTCACGTCCGCCATGACGATCGGCGGCACGTGCAAGAGCGTGATGTCGAGGGAACGCGCGGCGCCGCCTTTGGCGCGGTAGAGCGCCTCATCCATGCTGGGCGCCGTCTCCCAGCCGAACAGCTTCGGGATGTATTCGTTGTCGGCGCCCACGACGATCACGCGCCCCAGGTGCTGGCGGCCGTTCTCTCCCCAGTACCACATGAAGAAGGGGTGGCTCGGGTGGTAGGCGTGGCCGCCGCGGAACATCTGGAGGAAGGCCGGGTTTTCGGCGAACTTCCGCTCGTAGCGCCGGTGCAGCTCCACCGCGTCACGCGTCTCGGGGAGCAAGCGGTGCACGAACTCGATGTACGGGGCGTGCTGCTCGTGGTCGAACTTGTCCGTGCACGGGTGGGTGATGATCAGCGTGCCGCCCTTTTTGACGAGCGGCGCGCCACGGTAGAAATTGAAGAGGTATCCCTGCGCCAGCACCGTCACCAGCAGCGGGTTCAGGAAGGCGTGCACGTTGTACGGGCTGATGTACGGGATGCCGAGCACCAGGACGTCCGCCTGGCCCTCCACGGGGACCAGGTACTGCTCGTGGTTCTTCGCCACGATCTTCTCGTGGACGGCCTCGGTCGCCCCTGCGTACACCGCCGTCACGCCATAGGGAGCCGGGAACTTGTCGAAAATGGCCTGGCGCGCCGCTTGCGGCAGCTTGCCGGTGGAGACGACGAGCGCCTTCAAGAGCGCGCGCTCGCGCCCGTTGAGCTCGTCCTCGTTCTTGGCCAAAAACTCGAGGCTCCGGTCGAACATGCGATTGTTGACGGTCGTCTCGATCGTAAAAATGTCGAGCTTCTCCGCAGCGAGCTTGCCCAAGCGCGCGATCCGGGTCGACAGCTCGGAGCGCCCCGGATCCATGTAGCTGTCGCAGGCGCGGATCGTCTCAGGGTTGTGGTGGTGACGCAGGCTCTTGTAGCCGCAGAGCCCGACGGCGACCGACTTGTGCCCGCCGTTCATGGGCACGAAGTTGAGGTTCACGTAGATGAGCAGGTCGCTCTCGGCCGCCCGCCGATTGAGCTCGAGCACCTCGCCCCGGTCGGTGTGGCCGATCTCGACCATGTTATCGGGGTCTTCGGCGTCGTGGTTGTAGAGGCGGTCGGGGTAGTAGGCTTCGAAGATGCGATCGCCGACGATGTGCCGGATCTCGTGCGCCTTCATCCGCCGGTGCACGCCCGTCGCGATGATGAGCTCCACGTCGTCCACACCGTGATCGGCGAGCAGCTCGAGCACGACGGTCAGGATGCGCTCCCGCACGTCGGGCCGGCGCATGGGCGGCAACGGCATCGAGAGATCGTCGATGGCGATCGTCACGCGCATGCCGGGCCGGAGCTTGGCATAGAGGGGATCGGTCCCGAGCGGGTGGTGGATGGCGTAGCGGATCGCGGCGTCGACGTCCTTCAGCGGCGCGAGCGGCGGCTTGGGATAGATGCAGCGGGTGCCGGCGGGTAGGTCGACCTCCACCAGGCGGTCGCCGGCAAACAACACGCGCGGTGCGCTGTCCCGTTCGAGAGTGACGATGCACGGATGGTTCATGGCAAACGACGAGTGAAGGCGTCCCGCTCTGATGCAGGCGGTCCGAAGGTTTGGTTCATGGAGACAGATTCAAATCGAAACTCGGCCAGCTGTACGCCTTGGCGAGCAGGGCGAGGCGTCGATCCGGGTTCACGGCCGCGGGGTGCCCGACCACGCTGAGCATCGGCAGATCGGAATAGCTGTCGGTGAAGGCGAAGCAGTCGTCCAGGTCGAAGCCGCGGGCGCGGGCGTGCTCCCGAATGAGCCGCGCCTTCTCTGGCCCCGCGACGACCGGCTTCAGCATCTTGCCCGTCGCCACTCGATCCTTGATCTCGAGGCGGTTGGCGATGATTTCATGGGCGCCGAGGTGTCGGGCGAGGTGCTGGACGATGACGTCGAGGGCGCCGGACACGAAGACGACTTGGTGGCCCGCGTCCAGGCTGCGCTGCACGAGATCCTTGGCGCCCCGATAGAGCGACGGCAGGAGCACTTTTTGGAAGGCCTCCTCCGCGAGCAGCACCAGGCGGTCCTCGCTCATGCCCTGGTAGGAGTTGTAGAGCAGCTCGTTGAACGTGCGTCGATCGAGCAGCTCGGCCGCCGCCATCGCCGGAGCACGCCACAGCGCTCGGCCGATCCGCACCGCCGTCTGCACGGGGGTCCCCTGGTTTTTCAGGTAGAACCAGGTTGGGTGCACCAGGTTGGTGGCCACCAAGGTGCCGTCGATGTCGAAATAGCTTGCAGCCACGAGCGGTCTCGCTCCCTTGGGCTGGCCCGCGCGTCAAGCTCCTGCTCGTCTGCCTCGGCCAGCCCGGGTGTGCCCCGGTCCGGGGGGCGCCATTTTGCACGGCCGGCCGCGCTTTCGCCAGCGCGTCGGATCCGCATTTTTCCGGGGGCGCCGCGGTGCGGCATTGGCGCGGCCCCGCGTCGGACCAAGCCGGTGCTAGAAAGGCGGGCAATGCCCGAGTACCGGCTGGTGGAGACGCAGGCCGCGCTGGCCGAGGCGGCGGCGGCGCTCGCGGGTGCCGAGCGGCTCTACCTCGACACCGAGTTCGAGTCCTCCCGCGACGGCGCCAGCTTGTGCTTGCTGCAGGTCGCCCGCGACCAGCAAATCTTCCTCGTCGACGCGGTCCGCTTGCGCGATCTCTCGCCCCTGTCCCCCGTGCTCGGCGCTCGGGACACGGAGTGGGTGCTGCACGCCGCGCAGCAGGACGTGCCGCTGCTGCTCGATCGGCTGGGGCTGAAATCGCCACCGCGCGTCTTCGACACGCAGGTCGCTTGGGCGCTGCTCGGCCCCGAGTACTCGGTCTCCCTCGCCTACCTTCAATTTCGCCTTTTGGGCATCCGCTCGGTCAAGTCCCATCAAGCGGACGACTGGAAGCGCCGGCCGCTGCCGCACGCGCAGCTCGCCTACGCCGCGTCGGACGTCGAGCACCTCCCCGCGCTGCGCCGCGAGCTCGGGGCGCGGGCGGCGCAGCTCGGCCGCGAGCAAGCCGTCTGCGAGGCGACGCTGGAGCTGGTCTGGAGTCCGCCGGACCTACCGGTGCCGATCCGCCTCGACTCCTTTCGCAACGCCTGGCAGCTCGACCACAAGAGCCAGGCGGCGCTGCGCTGGTTGATCCATTGGTACAATGACCAGCCCGTCGAACGGCGGAGCGACCTGCCCGATCCCAAAACGTTCCTAGCGATCGCCAGTCGCCTGCCTCGAGACGCCGCCGACCTCGGGCGCATCAAAGGGATCCCGCGGCGTTGGGCGGCGAGCGAGGGGGAGCGGTTCACGACGCTGCTCTGGCAAGCCGTCGACGGCGCCCTGGCAGCCGACTTCGTCCCCATCGATCCGCCCCCGTATGCCACGTTCGAAGAAATCCGCCTCGAGGCGTGGCTCACCCTGCTGCGGGCCGAGGTCGCAGCGAACCTGTCGATGGCTCCAGAGCTCGCGCTGCCAGGTCGACTGGTGCGCGCGCTCAAAGCGGGCCTGGGGAGCGGCGATCGGGGCGCGCCCGAGCAGCTCTTGACCGGCTGGCGCAAGACCCTGGTCCTACCCGAGCTGCTCCAGGCGATGCAGCAGGCGGCGCCTCGTTCTGCGCAAACCACAAGGTGAATCAACCGTTGCGACGACCTTCCCTGCCGGATGTTCACAGGAAGAGCATCAGGGCCTTCGGCCCACCTCGAGTCGGTGAAGACGGATTTCACGACTGAGACAGCGAGCTGTGTCGACGAGCGTGGCTCGGAGATGGGTCACAGCAAGACCATCAAGGCCTTCGGCCCACCTCGAGTCGGTGAAAATGCTTCTCACCACCGAGCTAGCGTCGTGCGTCGACGGGTCTAAATCGGAAATTGGTCACAGCAAGGAGCGGAAGAGCGGAAGAGGGGACCGACGTCGTCGGTCCCCGATCGGAGTCGATCTCGGCGGCGCGACTCGCCACCGT
>JAEZYZ010000155.1 GCA_023418705.1 Pseudomonadota bacterium
GTCGTCCGTCGTCCGTCGTCCGTCGTCCGTCGTCCGTCGTCCTCAGCCCCCAAGTCCTGATTCCTTCGTCCTCAGTCCTCCAGTCCCCCAGTGCCCAGCCACGGGTTCGGAACGTCGGGGCGGGGAGACATGGCCGGCGTATCGCACCAGACCCTGGGCAGGCGGCGACAGCCTTCGGCGGCGGAGGTGGCGGCGGCGCTGGTTTGGAACTTGCGGGCGCGCCCTAGTGCTCGTGGTCGGCGTGGAGGACCACCAAGCTGATGGTGGCCAGGGACGTGGGCCCGATCTTCAAAGGATAGGCGCCGGGGCCGAGGTCGTAGACCACCCCGGCGCCGACCGCGGCGCACTCGGCGCTTTGAGCGAGGGACTCTTCGGGCGTGAGCGGCACGTCGTTTTGGAAGAGCTCGAGGGGGACCTGGGAGCCGGCCAAGATCCAAAATTCACCGGCCTCGTCCGCTCCGAACCGGACGTAGCCTTCATGAGTGGTGTCGCCCGGGAGGCTCACGTCGAAGCGGGTGTGCTCGGCTTCCAAGAGCGGCAGCTGATCGCTGGCTGCGCTGGCGGCGGTCAGCTCTTCGATCGGCCCGTTCGCCAAGTGCTCGCAGGCGTCGGCGAAGACGTCGTCCGTCGCGTGCGATCCGCCGGTTCCGGCGCCGCCGTTCGACTGGCAAGAGGTAGGGCCGGAGCCGCACGCCGGGACGGAATCGCCGCAGGCGACCAGCAGCATCGGGAGCGCGCCGGCGAGCGCGAGAGACCGTGAAATCCGAACCAGCGTATTCATGGATCCAAGTTCCTGTGGCGTGCGTTCAGTGCAGCGAAACCTCGAGCCCTGTCGTCAAGAGCGCCTCACGCAGCGGAGCGGCCGCGGTGCTCGACGATCCGACGTGCACCTCGTCTTCGTCTGGCACCAGCGCGACGCCGTCGAGCAGGCGCGTGGTGAGCTCGAGCGTGAGCAGGACACGAAAGCTCCCAGGGCCATCCTGGTCGATGGTCAGCTGCAGGGGTGCCGTCAACGTCCCTTCGATCGGCAGCTCGATCGTGAGCGGGAGCTCGCCGGGCAGGGGAGTGTCTTCCGGGCCGCCGCGTACGCGCCCGCGAAGGGTGAGGGTGTGCAGGTGCATCGATACCCGCTCCAGGGTCGCCTGCGGTAGCTCCGGGGAAGGGTCGAAGGTTCGAATGACCAGCGGCGCGGGGTCGAGCAGGTCGAGGTGAACGCCTTCGGCGAACGTCACGAGGGGGGCTTGGGTGGAGCTGCCGCCGAGCTCCGCCTCGATCTCGGCGTAGGAGACCAGCCGGCCATCCTCCGCGTGGCAGTGGCCGCCGTGGCACAGGGAGTAGCCGGCGGGAGGGTCGTTGGGATCGAACACCGCCGAGCCCACCGCGGGGGAACGGTCTGCCCGGTCCAGGCGGATGCCGTCGAGGCTGAGTGAGAGGGCGTCGAGCCGGACCTCGTAGTGTCGATCGGTCAAAAACCAGCCGCCACCGAGCTCGCGGGAGGGGGCGCGCTCGAGGTTGGCCGTGACGGTGGCGCGCTCCAGCGTCGCGAAGCCGTGGCCCGGCTCGGCGACGCAGCCACAGAGCGTGAGGCAGAGCAACGAGCCAGCGGTGAACCGAAAGGACGCCATGGAAATAGGGCCTTCAGAAGTCATGGGAGCCGTGCGCGCCGGTGACGAGCTCGACGGCGAAGAACACTGACCAGTAGTGGTCGCGCCAGTCGGGCATGTCGCGGGCGCCTTGAAGTCTGAAGCGCGAAAATTCCGTCGGCCAATGCGTGAGGTTGGCGCTCACGCGGTGGCGGCTGTCGGTCCAGGCCGGGTCGAGCGGATCGAGGCCGGTGGCTGCGTCCTCGGTCACGGCGGGGGAGCCGTATTCGTAGCGGGCGGCGGTGCCCCAGCGCTGGGCGAAGCGCCAGAAGAGCTGCGTGTATCCCGAGGCATCGGCGAGCAGCGCGCCCGGGATCTGGCGGCGCCGGTAGAAGAGCTCCGTCTGCCAGCTGACGGTCGTGAAGGTCGCGACGTCGGCGGGCCGCCACTTCAGATAGAGGTCGCTGCCGTAAATCGCCGTGTGGTTGTCCCGGCCGGTGTCGTTGCGCCCGTAGGCGCCGGACAGCCCCCAGAGCAAGGACCAGGCGGAGCTCAGCGGGAAAAATTGTTTGACCGCGCCGACGTACACGAGATCGCGCGGATCTTCCACGTCACGGGCGCCGAAGCTCCTCGAAGTGGCCTCGCCGCTCGGGTGTTGGACCGAACCGATGACCTCGACGTACCAAGGCAAGGGGGAGAGCCAGGACAGCTCGATGCCGAGCCCTCGGCCCCCCTCGCTGCCGAAGACGCGGCCGATGGCGAACGGCTGATCGACGAAATCCCAGCTGTGTGGGTGGGTCGGGTTGATGCGACCGAAGCGGTGCAGAAACTGTCCGAAGCGCGCCTGGAGGCGTCCCGGCAGGGTGAGCGCCGTGCCGTAGGCCTCCTCGATCTCGACCCCGAACAGCCCAAACACGATGTTGCCGTCGAACCGCAGGTAGGGGTCGACCACGGAGCTGATGGAGAGCTCGAGCTGCTGGAGGTTGAAGCCGGTCTCCGTGGGATCGTGCCCGCCCGTCTGCAAGGGGGCGTCGTCGGAGAAGTAGGCGCCGGCGAAGTCGAAGATGAAGGAGAGATCGGGGTTCATCAACCCCGTCGACGGCGGCCGCGCGGCGAGCGCTTCGGCTCGGCCGCCGCTCCCCGAAGGCGTGCTCGCGCCGGTGTCGGCTGCGGTCGACCCCGACCCATCCGCCCGATCGGCGGCGAGCGCCGCTTCGATGTCGGACAGATCGGACGCCTCGTCGGGCGCCGGCGCTGAAGCCTTCGGCGCTTGCCGGGCTGGCGGCTCGGCCTGGGCAGCGGCGGGCCCCGCCGCGCAGGTCCCCGCCCAGAGCGCGCCCAGGCAGGCAGCGGTCGCTCGGCTTCGCAGACGCGCCATCGCCGCCTGCCTATCTCGCGCGCCGACCTCCGTCAAGCGACGCCCCGTCTGTTACTGCAATCAAGTTGCAAATACTCATGGGCCGGGCGCCGCGACCGCCGTCTCAATCGAGCGGTGCCTCCAGGCCTCGAGCAGCGGGTCGAGCTTTCCAGCCAAGACATCGCGAAAGCGGGCCACCACCGCGCCCGTGCGGGGATCGCGCGCGCCGGCTCCCGACTGAGCGTAGTGGCGCGCCGCCGGGAGGGTCGAGATCTCGCTGGGCTCCCAGCGTTCGAGGTCGGAGAGCAGGTGCGCGAGCGTGCGGGGATCGTTGGCGCACAGCTCCAGCAAGTGTCCCGACGTCTTTTCGAGCCGCCCCGCGCAGCTCACCTCGAGCCCGAAGCGTCCCGATCGCCGTCGCAGCGTGGCGACGGCGCGCGAGAGCGCGTCGGCTGGGGCGGGCCCACGGGGCACGGTCTCGATCATGATCCGTAGATCCGGGCGGTTGGGGCGAAACATCCGGTGCACGCCCTGCTCCATGGCAAGGTAGGTGGCCGCCCCGGGACCTTCGACCTCGAGCACGGCGCGCGTCAGCGCCCCGTCGCTTTCACCGTAGGCCACGAGCTCCGCGGCCAGGTGCAGCCGGCGGCACCACGACAGCTCCATCTCCACCAGCTGCTCGATGAGGTCGTCGGCGCGGTGCAGGGGATCGACGTTGCGCAACAAGAGCCACACCGCCGAGGCGCCCTGCTCGGCCAGGCGATCCTCCCAGTCGCGCAGCGCCTCGGCGGCCGCCTGCAGCGCGCGGCCAAGCGGCAGCGGCTTCTCGGGCTGATCGGCGGCCCATTGCCGCAGCTCCAGCAGCCCATTGAGGGGCTGCGCGAGGCGCGTCTCGAGCTGCACCGCCACGTCGAGCTCTCGGTAGACCTCGAGCACCCGCTGCGACTCGCTGTGGTCATTCCAGAAGTCGGGCTGGCTCATCACCGTCAGCAAATCGCGCGCGCGTGCCTGGTGCTGCTGGAGCAGCTGAAGCTTCGGGTGAGCGCGCGCGAGCAGCGCATCGATCTCCGCCAAGAGCTCCGTACGGCTGAGGGATTTGATCTTGTGCGCGGTGCCCTCGGGCAGACGGATCAGCTCCGCCTGGCGATCGGCAGGGGGCTCCTGCGCCCCGACGCGAGCCGTGATGCGGCCACCGCGCACGGTCAGGTCGAGGCGGGCCCCCGCCGGTACGGCATCTTGCACCAGAAGCTCGGCGATCGCGGTCGTGACGTGCCGCTCGATCGTCCGTCGCAGGAAGCGCGCGCCGAATTGGGGGTCGTAGCCGTGAGCGGTCAACCAATCGAGCACGGTGTCGTCCACCTCCAGGGTGAGTCCTCGGCTTCGGATCCCGGAGCGGAGGCGCAAGGCGTCGATCTCCCGGAGCGCGATCGCGCGGATCCCCTGGCGGGTGAGGGGGTGAAAATGCACGATTTGATCGAAGCGGTTCAGAAACTCCAGGCGAAACCGCTTGTAAAGCAGACGATCGAGCTCGTGATCGAGGCTTGCGAGATCGCGCTCCCCCGAAAACCCGATCGGCTGCCCGCGGTACACCTCGGCCCCGGCGTTGGAGGTGGCGATGATGATGGTCGAGCGGCAGTTCAGGGTCTCGCCAGCGCCATTGATGAAGGAGCCCTCGTCGATGAGCTGCAGGAAACGATCGTGCACCTTCTCATGGGCCTTCTCGAACTCGTCGAGCAGCAGGACGGCGAACGGGTGGCCGAGCAGGCGGGTCGAGAGCAGCCCCCGCCGTTCGGAGGTCGAGTAGGCGTTCGGCTTTCCGAACAGCACCTCGTCGGCGTGCTCGTCTTGGTGATCCGCCATGTTGAGCCGGATCAGCCGTTCCCGGCTGCCGAACAGGTACTCGGCCAACAGCTGCGCGACGTGCGTCTTGCCCACCCCCGTGGGCCCGACGAACAGAAAGGCCCCGAAGGGCCGGCGGCTGTCGGAGAGGCCCGCCTTGATCAGGCTGATCATGCGCACGACCGTCTCGACAGCTTCGTTTTGCTCGAGCACCTGAGAGCGAAACTCGCGCTCTGTGGCCACGGGGTCGAAGCTGACGCCCGGATCGATCAGCAGCTGCGGCACCTTGAACGAGCGGTGGAAGCGCTCGATGACGTCCGCTTCGGTCACCAGGCGCTCGCGCCCGACGACGCTGCCCACCTGCTGGAGCAGCTCGATGGTCTTGCGCGGTTGGTGGCTGCGCGACAAAAACCGGTGCGACAGCTCGAGCGCCGCCAGCAGCGCGGCCTCCTCGAACCGCATGCCCGCGCGAGCGCGCTCGGCCGCCCACGCTTTCAGGATGCGCTCCGTCACCCCGAGATCCGGCTCGCTGAGCGGCAGCGGGACGTAGTGCTGTTCGAGCTCGGGCGTGTGCTCGAACATCGCGTCGAGCAGCCGCCGCTCGCCCTCGGCCAGGATCGGGCCGCCGAAGCGCAGCGCCAAGAGCTGAAACTGCGGCTCCAGATCGTAGGAGTAGGCCAGGTGCAGATCGCGGAAGATTGGCACGACGCCGTCGGCGCGGTCGATCAGCGCGGCGACCAGCTTCTGCATCTCGGGCCGGAGCTGCTCGGCCTTGGTGAGCGCAGATGCCCGCGCCCGCAGCGAAAATTGCAGAAAGCGGCGGCCTCGCAGCACCTCGGGCCCGGAGCCCGCGTGGGCCCGGCGCACCAGCTCCTGCAGCACGGCGGTCTTGCCGACGCCGGGCTCGCCGCTCACGACCGGGTGCCTGCCGCTGGCGACGATCTCGAACAGCTGCTGGACCGTCTCGTCGACCTCGAACGCCCCGGGCAGCTCGCCGCTCTCCACTGCCGCCGTCAGGTCGCGCTCGAGCCAGTCCGAGAGCACCTGCTCGCTATCCACCTTCCTGGCCATCGTCCGCCCACGATAAGGCCGTCGGCCGTGGCCGGAAACCGCCGGGACGACGCCGCCCGGTCAGAGCGTGCTGGCGCGCTTGGCGCGGTAGCGCTGGTAGTTCTCCAGCACTTTTCGGACGTACGCTTGCGTCTCGGCGTAGGGCGGGATGCCACCGTAGCGCATGACCGCGTGCTCCCCGGCGTTGTACGCGGCGACGGTGAGCGCCAGGTCGCCGTTGAACAGGTTGGCCAGGATGCGCAGGTAGCGCACCCCACCGAAGATATTTTGCCGCGGATCGAACACGTCCGTGACCAACATGCGCTCGGCCGTCGCGGGGATGAGCTGCATCAACCCGCGGGCATCCGCCGGTGAGACGGCCCGGGGATCGTAGTTGCTCTCCACCAGAATCACGGCGCGGACCAGCTCTTCCGGGATCTGGTAGAGGGCCGCCGCCTGGCGGATGTGCTCGTCGTAGCGAGAGAAGCGCTCCGGCGACGTGTCGCTCGGCATGACAGGCTGGGCCTTGCGCTTCTCCCGCGCGACCAGCTTGCCCTTCTTGCCACCGCGATTGCTGAAGCTGATGACGCCGTCCGGCCCCACGCTCTTGTAGATGTCCGCGCGCACCACCGGCGCCGCCGAGAGCACGGCGAGCACACCTAGCAGCAGCGAGCTCGAGCGCGCCGCAGCCTTGGGGTTCACGAACATTCGCCGCACGACCAGTCGATCCTACTCAATTTGGGCTACAAAGGTCCAGCGGTAGCGGACTTAGGTAAGCCCGCCACCTTTTCGGTAGCCGAAACGCTCGGAGAGCCGGAGCGCATTCCCGGCTCGACCGCGCCCGAAGCGTTGTGCTGTCGGCGGAACCCGCGGCGATCCTCGGGCACGGGCATGCGCCGCCGAGGGAGACGGCCCTAATCCTCCGTGAGGTAGGTGTAGCTGCGCAGCGATTCTTCGTAGTGGTGCATCAGGGTGCGCATTTGCTCGTTGGTCAGCGTTCCGGCCAGCACCGCGCGCTCGGCTTGCCGCCGCACGGCCTCCACCATGTTCTCGGGCACGTACTCGACGTAGCGCAGCACCTCCGCGATGGAGTCGCCCTTGATGACGTGCTTGACCTCGTAGCCGTCGTCGGTCAGCCCGATGTGCACCGCGTTGGTGTCGCCGAACAGGTTGTGCAGGTCGCCGAGGATCTCCTGGTACGCGCCGTTCAGGAACATCCCGAGCAGGTACGGCTGCCCCTGCTGCAGGGGGTGCACCTCGAGCGTGTGCTTTTCGTCCTCGACGTCGATGAAGTTGTCGATCATCCCGTCGCTGTCGCAGGTCAAATCCGCGAGCGTGGCGCTGATCGTCGGCTCCTCGTCCAGCCGGTGGATCGGCATGATCGGAAAGAGCTGGTCGATGGCCCAGATGTCGGGTGCCGACTGGAACACGGAGAAGTTACAGTAATAGATGGCGCTCAGCGTGCGCTCCAGGTGGTGGAGCTCCTCCGGAATGAATTTCAGCCGCCGCAAGGTGTGGCTGAGCTTCTCGCAGCAGTGCCAGTACAGCCGCTCCGCTTGAGCGCGCTCCCGCAGGCCCAGATAGCCGTATTTGAACAGGCTCTGGGCCTCCTCCTTGGCCTGGCTCGCGTCGTGGTACGACTCCTGGACGTTCTTGGGCTGGATACCGCAGTAGGTGTCGTAGAGCTCGCGCAAAAGGCGGTGGGATTCCGGGGCCGGAGCCTGGGGCTCTCCGAACCGCACCGTGTTGGCGCCGACCACCTCGAACACCAGCACCGAGTGGTGCGCGGCGATGGCGCGGCCGCTCTCGCTCACGAGCGTCGGCACGGGGATCTCCGCCTTGCCGCAGGCGCCCTGCACGTGCGCGACCACGTCGCTCGCGTACTCCTGCAGGGTGTAGTTCCGGGAGGCGTGGAAATCGGTCTTCGAGCCGTCGTAGTCGATCGCCAGGCCACCCCCGACGTCGAGGTAGCCCATCTTGCAGCCCATCTTGGCGAGCTCGACGTAGATGTTCGAGGCCTCCTGCAGGGCGTTCTTGATCGGGATGATGCTCGAGATCTGGCTGCCGATGTGGAAGTGCAAGAGCTGCAGGCAGTCGAGCATGCCCTTTTGCGCCAGCCGGTCGACGACCTCCACGATCTCGGCCGTGGTCAGCCCGAACTTCGCGCGATCTCCCGCCGACTCCGCCCAGCGGCCCACGCCCTTGGCCGTGAGCTTGGAGCGAACGCCCAGGATGGGGCGAATGCCGAGCTTCTCCGACGCCCGGAACACCAGATCGAGCTCCTCGGATCGCTCGAGCACGACGATGACGGTCTTGTCGAACTTCTGCGCGACCAGGGCGGTCTCGATATATTTCAGGTCCTTGTAGCCGTTGCAGATGATGAGCCCGCCCGCGTCCTGCATGGCCGCCAGGGCGATCAGCAGCTCCGGCTTCGACCCCGCCTCGAGCCCGAACTGCCAGCGGCGGCCGAACTCCACGATCTCTTCCACCAGGTGTCGCTGCTGGTTGACCTTGACCGGGAACACGCCGCGGTACGTGCCGGGGTACTCGTACTCCCGGATGGCGCGCTGGAAGCACTCGTTGATGCGGCGGATCCGGTGCGCCACGATGTCCGAGAAGCGGATGAGGAGCGGCAGGTCGAACCCCCGCGCCGTCAGGTCCTGCACCAGCTCGTACAGGTCGAGGCTGCGGTTCCGATCCGGATCGGGGCTGACCTCCACGTGTCCCCGCGGGTTCACGGCGAAGTACGGCTGCCCCCAGCCCTGCGTCTGGTAGAGCCGGGCGCTACGCTCCGGGGTCCAGGGCCCGTTCGATTCCGCGGGCTGCGAGCCATTCGCCGGCCAATTCTGAACGTTGCCGTTCCCACTGCGCTCGTTCAACGTGAGGGTCTCCTGAGGGATGGTGTTGTGACGCGAGGAGGCGACCGGCTCCGGGCTCCGGCGGGCGGAGCTTTACCGCGGACCACCCGAGCAAGCACGAACAATTCCGGCGCCGCAAGCCTTCCCGGCGCCACCCGCGCCGCCGGCGCGTCAAAAGGCGCCGACCAGCCGCCCCCGCGGCGCCTGAACCGGCAGCTGCCGAGTGCGCGGGAAGACGGCACGCGGGAAGACGGCGTGCGGGAAGACGGCGCGCGCCCCCGCCGCAGCGCGGCGAAACAAACGACAACGGGGCAGCTCCTTTCGAAGCTGCCCCGGTCAGGAAGAAAACCGACGCGCGCGGATCAGTTGCAGAGGAAGGTGCAGAAGTTCCAGGGAGCGCGCTTGAAGGTGCCGGTATTGCCGTTGGCTTGGCAGCACTGGCCAGCGACGGAACCGGAGCAGTCCATCTTGGAAGCGGCGGGCGGCGGCAGCGCAACGCAGGAGCCGCTGGAGTTGCCGTTCTCGCCATCCATCAAGTCGTACGTGGGATCGATGCCGACCTTGGATTGCGAGTTCTGGAACTGGATGTACGGGTTCTCGTGGTTGTTGGCGCCGTTCTGCGGCGTCGCACCATAAGCGACGAGCTTGTAGTGTAGCTTGCTGGTGTCGCCGATGCCGTCGACGCGATACCAGTGCATCGGGCCGCAGGAGCCGGGGCTCGACGACTCGTAGTTGAGGTCCACCGTCTGCGTGATCGGCATCATGTTGTTCTGCACGAGGGCCATGTGGCGCTGATAGTGATTGACCAGCGTGTTGCGGAAGTCGCCGGGCTGAAAGTTCCGGGCGACCTGGTTTTGGCCGTGGTGTTGCAGGGCGAGCAGCGCGCTGACCCCCGGACAGCCCCATTTCCCTCGGCTGGCGCAGCGGTTGAGGCCCTCCTGGGTGAGCTTGAGCGACCAGTCCTGGGTCGAGATGTAGAAGTCCCGGTCCGACTCCCAACGGCCGAGCTCCTTGCCCACCTGCGCGGCCAGCGTCGCCTCGAGCTCGTACTTGAACTCGCCACAGACGCCGGCGAGCTCGGCTTCATTGACGTCTTCCCCGCTGTAGTCGACCGAACAAGCCATTGCCGCCACCCCAACCAACAATGCTCCAAAAACCTTTTTCATCGGGACCTCCCTTTCGTGTGCGAGCATGTGCAGCCGTCGTGCCAGCGACGAATCCCGGCCCACGATCGACGGAGGGTTTCGTGTTTTCGTACGGCGTGCCGCCAACGAACGACGAAGTGACAAGAATCGCCGCGATTTTTGGGGTATGCGCTCCGCGCAGCGGAGACTGCGGGGTCGGTAGGTGAAGGAAGAGACGAGAGCGTGGAGGCGAAGGTCGCCGATCTCGTCTTGAGCAAGGCGTGCACGAGTTGAGCAACTTGTTCTCAAGTCGTGCAAACATCCATCCTCGACGGACGATCGGCTCTGGACATGTGCTCGGCGCGCCGCTCTCTCCGGATCGCCGACGATCCAGGGCTTGTGGCGACAAAGCAAAACGGGGCAGCTCTTTTGGCAGAGCCGCCCCGTGATGCACCGGGAGGTAAGAGGATGTGGTCTAGTTGCAGAGGAAGGTGCAGAAGTTCCAGGGAGCGCGCGTGAAGGTGCCGGTGACGC
>JAEZYZ010000187.1 GCA_023418705.1 Pseudomonadota bacterium
GCGCCGCGCGCCCCGCCCACGCCTCTGCTTGCAGACCGATCGACAGCATCCGGGTGGCCCGCGGCGGCGCCAGGACGGCCTGCGCTGGCGCCGCCGCCTGCAAGAACGCCGCGGTCGCTCCCGCCGCCGGTGAGGGTGGCGGCTGCAAGGCGCGCGTCGCGCCCCCCGCGGCCCGGAGGTGCGTCAAGCCGAGCAGCTGCGTGCCACGCAGCTTCGCCGGCGCGGCCGCTGCCGTGACCGGCCGCGGAGGCGGCGGCTTGTGCACGAGCCGATAGGTTTCGAGCCAGGCGTCGATGTCGAACCCCGGATCCATCAGCTGGTGCTGAATGGGTCGACAGTCGACGCCCGCGTCGATCAACCGCTTGTACGAGCGCCCCTGGCGTCGCACCTTGGCGGGGCGCTCCCCGATCATGAGCGCCCCGATCAGCCGACCCTCCTGCACCACCAGCTTGCGATAGGCGATGCTGCCGGTGCCGCGCGGGAAATCGACGATCGCTTCGGCGCCTGGCTCGTCGCTGCGCCCCACCCGAGCGAAATCCAGATCGAACAAGCGCGTCGCGAAATAGTGCGCGCCCATCTCGTAGCTGGCGGCTCGCCCGACCATGTTGTCCGCGGCGATCCTCCCCTGCTGCCGCGCCGGCTCCCAAAGCTGCAGAGCCTGGCCGTCCATGACCGCGACGTCGCCGGCGGCCCAGACCCCGGCGGCCGAGGTCTGCAGGCGACGATCCACGATCACCGCACCGGACGGCGCGAGCGCGATCGACGATCCTGCCAGAAACTCGGTGTTCGCCTGCACGCCCAGCGCGACCGCGACCAGATCGCAGTCGATGCTGGCGCCGGTCGCTGTCACGACGCGACCGACGGTGCCGTGGCGGCTCGGCTCGGCCGCGCCCACTTGCTCGCCGAGCCGAACGTCGACGCCCGCCTGGCGGAGCCGCGCTGCCAGCAGATCGGACGCGGTTTGATCGAGCGCGCTCGGCAGCAACCGCGGCGCACGCTCGATCAACGTCACAGACACCCCCTGCTCGAGCAGCGCGTGCGCCCATTCGAGCCCGAGGGCGCCCGCGCCGACCACGACCGCTTTTCGGAGACCGCCGGCGCGCAGCCATTGGCTGATGCGTCGCGCGTCGTGCAGCGTGCGCAGGGTCACGATGCCCGTGAGCTCGCTCCCGTCGAAGCTGGGCGGACGCGGCCGCGCCCCGGAGGCGATCAGCAGCGCGTCGTAGCCGACCGGTACGGCAGAGCTGCTTTCGCGAAGCGACGCCCGCGCCGGGTCCACGGCGGTGACTCGCCCAAACACACGACGCACCTGGAGTGCTTCGTAGAAGTCCGGCGGCACGGCGAACAGCTGATCCTCGCGCAGCTCGCCGAGCAGGTAGTTGGTCAGCGCTGCGCGGTAGTAATGCGGATAGGGCTCGTCGGAGATGAGCGCGATCAACGCCTGGGGGTCCTGACGGCGTAGCCGCTCCGCAGCGGTCACCCCCGCTGCCCCATCACCGATGATGACGTAACGCTTCCGGCCCATCCGACGATCGGGGAGAGTAGCGCAAGCGCTCGGTTTTTTCGGGGCATGCCGCGTCACAATCGCTTTTTTGTTTTCGGCCGGTAGTGGCTGTGGTCCCTTGTGGGGCCGAGGAGACCCGCGATGCGAGCACCGCTCTTGATCGGTTCATTGTTGTTGGCGTTTGGGACTTTTGGCTGCGAGAAGAACAAGGCCGAGGCCGCCAAAGAACCTTCGGCCGCTTCGGCGACCGACGATGACGAGGAAGAGTCGGACGAGGGCGACGAACCCGCCCACTCGGACCACGCCGACGAAGAAGAGGAAGAAGACGATCAAGACGGCTGGTGAGTCGCACCCCGAGGGCGGCTCAGGCGGCCTCGAAGCCACCCTCTGCATGCTCGCTGCGGTGCTCGCGATCGCCTGCACCCCCGAGGCGTCGCCCCCCGGGTCGTCGCCCCCCGACCCGAGCGCCGTCCCCGAAGACCACCGACCTCAGGTGCTCGAGCGCCTGCGCCGGTACGAAGCGTCGGTCCGGCGTGCCACGACGTTCTCCGATCGCGCGCCGCCCGACAGGGGCGCCGATCCCTATCGCCTCGTCGTCACCCGCAGCGGCCGACGTTTTGGCCTGCTGCGGGGCCACGCCGAGCTGGTGGAGCTCGACGACGCGCTCGCCGAAACCTGGCGCCATCCGACGCCGGCCGCGCCCACCGGGCTCGCGATCTCGGACGACGAGCGGATCGCCTGGGTGGTGGGCGAGCTCGAGCCGGTGGTCGTGGGGGTGCCGCTGGCCCCCGCGACCGCGCCGGAACGGCGCATCGAGCTGCCGCAAGCAGGGGTGCTGCACGACCTGGCAAAGGGCCCCGGCCACACCCTGTACGCCACCGATCGCGTCCGCGGCCAGCTGCTCGTCGTCGACAGCGACACCGGCCACGTCATCGACGCGATCGCTGTCGGCAGAGGCGCGCAGCGCGTGCAGCGGGTGGGCTCCTTGCTGCTGGTTCAAAGCCTGCTCGAACACGCGCTCTGCGTCTTCGCGCTCGACGAGCGCGGGGCCGTGCGAAGACCATCGGTCGCGCGGGTGGAGCTCGATGGGCCCATTTGGTCGTTCGCGGCCGCGCCTGACCCCAGGCGGCCTGGGCAATGGGCGCTCGCGCTCGGCGCGGTCGAGGATCATCCCCTCGACCGCACGATCGGGTCGTTTGGCTACGTCGACTCGTACCTGTACCTGTATCGACTGTCGCCGGGCGAGGAGGCACCGAGACGCGTCGGCGCCGTCAACCTCTCCGAGCACCGGGTGGTCACGCCGAAAGCCGTGCGGCTCGAAGCGACGGAGCACGGTTGGTCGGTGGTCGTGGCCGGATATGGGTCCGACCACCTCCTGACGTTGACCTTCGACGACGCCCTGAACCGGCCCACGGCGCTGCACGGCCGCGAGCTGGCGCCGGGGGTCAGTGAGCTCGTGAAGGACGCTCGCGGTCACCTCTTGGCGGCCAATCCGCTGCTGGACCGCTGGGTGGACATCGACCGCGGGAGCACGCGCGCCGCCGGCCGCCGCGCGGACCGCCGCCCTCCGGAGCTGCGGCTGGGCGAAGCGCTGCTGTTCACGACCTTGATCGCGCCGAACAACCGCAGCGAGGGCGCCTCGAGCCGCTTCACCTGCGAGACCTGCCATTTCGAGGGCGGCGTCGACGGACGCGTCCACCACTCCGGCCGGGGTGACGTTCGCGTCAGCACCAAGCCCTTGCGCGGCTTGTTCAACAATCGACCCTACTTTTCCCGCGCGGTGGACCACGATCTCACCGAAATCGCGGACAACGAGTTCGCGGTCGCCAATCGCGCCAGCGGGCACACCGACTGGTTCACGCTGCAGCGCAACGCCCACCCGTGGCTCGCCGATCTCGGGGTCACGTCCCCAGAGCTCTCGCCGGAGCTCCTGCGTTTCGCGCTGATGCGCTTTCTGATGAGCTTCGATCACCGTCCGAACCCGTTCGCTCAGCGCACCGTCCGCTTTTCACCGGCGGAGCGACGCGGCGCCGAGCTGTTCCAAAGTCTGTGCGAAGGCTGCCACCAGGCGCGTGTCGTCAGCGACGACCCGAGCTCCAGGGTCGCGTTCGAGCGCTGGGAGGCGCTGACGCTCGCGCGCGGCGGCCCCATCGTCTGGGGCCTCGACGCCTACGAAAAGACCGGGATCGAGCCCTACGTCCACCGGCGAGGCGCCCGGGTGCCGTCCTTGCGGCGGCTGTACGAGAAGTGGCCCTACTTCACCAACGGCAGCGCACGCTCGCTCGAAGAGCTGCTCGAGCGCGTTCGCCAGGGTGGCGATCGCTTCAGGCACACGCCGGATCCGGCGTCCCCGTCCGCAGGTCGGGCGCTCGCGGCGGACGAGCGGGAGGCGCTGCTGGCCTTCCTGCGGCTGCTTTGAGCCGCGCTTACCGCCAAGCTGCAACCAAAGCTGGCGATTTTGACGAAGATGGGGGATCGCGGCGCAACCCACCACGTATACTCGTCGCGCTGCGAGCGGGTTCGGCGCCGGTGGGAGTGCCGTCGACGACTGCGTCGTTCAGCCCTTCTTTCGAGGAAAACCACCATGAAAAAGCTGACTGCCTTCGTGCTCTCCTCGGCGTTCGCCGTCCTGTCGGTGCCCGCCTGCGTCGTGACCAGTGACGACGGGGACGAAACCTCCTGCGTCCCAGGTCGGACCCGGGCTTGTGATTGCTCGGATGGCAGCTCGGGCCGGCAGGTCTGCGCCACCGACGGGGAGCGGTATTTGACCTGCGAGTGCGATGAGGGCACGGCGGGCGCGGCGGGTTCCCTATCGAGCGGAGGGACGGGCGGCAGCGCCGGCAGCGACGCCGCGGGCGGCAGCGCGGGGACGGGCAACAGCGCAGGCGCCGCGGGCAGCGC
>JAEZYZ010000222.1 GCA_023418705.1 Pseudomonadota bacterium
CCGCCGCGCCGCGGCGATCCGGCGGCGGCACGGCGCCGGCGCTCGCGAGCAGCGCTTGAAGGCCCAAAGGCGCGAGCTCTTCGGTGAGCCGCCCGAGGGGCTCGGTCTCCTCCGCCGGCGCGCGGCGTGCCAGCGCCCGCAGCGTGCTCGTCACGCGGTCGAGCAGCGCCGTCGACGTCGAGCCGCGGGTCTCCAAAATGCCGCGCGCGGCGTCTCGCAAGCGCTGCAGCGCGGCTTGCTCGTGAGTGGCGGCCTGGTCGAGCGCGCTGCGCCCTCGGCCTGCGAGCACCTCCCTTTGGGCGGCGTGCAGGCGCGACCCCGCCTCGAGCAGCTCGTCGAAGCGCGCGCGCTCCACGCGAAACAGCTGGTTGACGGCCCAGGCCGGCACGGAGGGTTTCTTCAGGGCGCGAACGGCCGTGGCCGCTGCGCGGTCGCGTTTGGACAGCTCGCTGGCCAGCCGGTTGCGCTCGGCCGTGAAGTGCTCGAGCGGCAGACCGTAGAGCGCGTCGATGCGTGGCTCGAGATCGTCGGGAACGCTCATCGGCTCTCACCAACGGGTACGGTGTGCCCACGGCGAGCGCTGGTGTCAGCCCCACTCGCCGCTGACGCCCAGGCGCCGGGGGACAAAATGGGAAGGGCCCACCACACTCGCCTTCCTCTACCGTTGCTTCCTTCCGGACCTGGCGGGGTTCGAGGCGCGCAGTTGGCGGGCCCACAACAGGGACAAGGGTTAGCTAGCAAACTCGCCGGGCCGCGTCCAGGGCGGCGGTGGCCGGCCGCTTGGCTTGACCGGCCACGCACCCCGGGCGCATCCGTGCAATACTTGGAAGAGCTCACGGGTTGCCTCCTGCCGGCTTCCGTCCGGCCGCCTCCGATGCAGCATTTCGTCCGACCGCCGCTCCGAGTCCGCCTGTTGTCCTGGCTGCCCTTCGTGACGTCCGCGGCGCTGGTGGCCTTCGCGATCCAGCTCGCCCTGACGCGGCCGCTGACCGCGGCGATCGTCATCACGCTGAGCGCCTTGGTGCTGGCGCCTCAGCTGCTGGCGCGCCGGCGTGCGCGCCGGCTCTTGATGTCCGGCGACATCCCGGCCGTGCTCGCGGCCTGGAACCACGCGCTCGATCGCGTCCCGCACCCGGAGACGATGGTGCCGCTGGTCCGCGCGACCGCCTTCGCGGCCTACGGCCTGACCGAGCCCGCCCGCGCGGCCCTGGAGCGGGCGCGCCGCGGTCCCGCCTGGGAGGCCGCGCTCGAGCAACGGCTGTTCGTCGAGACGCTGCTCGACGCCTTCGAGGGCGAGCGGGAGTCGGCGGTGCAGAAAGCAGCGGTGATCGAGCGGCTGCCGTTGCCGCCGGCCGGTCCCGTCATGCGGGCCCGGATCGCCGGGCTGCGGGCGGCGGTCGGCGCGCTGGCGCGGGCGTTCGCGCGCTCCCCGCGCGCCGGGGACGTGCGGGTGCTGGAGACCGCGGCGCGCGGCAATCCGCTCGTGTTCTGGGCCATGCAGTACGCCGCGGCCGTGGTGCACGTCGAGCGCGGTGCCCACGACCGCGCCCGTCAGATCCTCGCCAAGGCGCCCGCCTGGCCCGAGTCCAGCGCCTTCAACCACTTCGACGCGGAGCTGCGGGCGCTGTTGCAGTAGGGCGGGGACCCGCGCGCAGCGCCCGTGCCTCAGAGCGGCATGTTGCCGTGTTTCTTGGGCGGGTTCTCGTCGCGTTTGGTCTTCAGCAGCTCGAGCGAGGTCGCGAGCCTCCGGCGCAGCGCGTGCGGGTAGATCACCTCGTCGACGAAGCCGAGCTCGGCGGCTTTGTAGGGGTTGGCGAAGTTGTCCCGGTATTCGTCGACGAAGCCGGCGACGGCGGCGGCGCGGTCGTCGGCCTGCTCGATGGCGCTGCGGTAGACGATGTTCACCGCCCCTTCGGGGCCCATGACGGCGATCTCTGCGGTGGGGAAGGCGAGGTTCACGTCGCCGCGGATGTGCTTGCTGCTCATCACGTCGTAGGCGCCGCCGTACGCCTTGCGGGTGATCACCGTCAGCTTCGGCACCGTGGCTTCGCAGTAGGCGTACAGGAGCTTCGCCCCGTGCGTGATGATGCCGCGGTGCTCCTGATCGACCCCCGGCAAGAACCCGGGGACGTCGACGAAGGTCACGATCGGCAGGTTGAAGCAGTCGCAGAAGCGCACGAAGCGCGCCGCCTTCACGCTCGCGTCGATGTCCAGGACGCCCGCCAGGTGCGCGGGCTGGTTGGCCACCACCCCGATCGGCCGCCCCCCGATGCGCGCGAAGCCGACGACCATGTTCGGCGCGAACCGCTGGTGCACCTCCAAGAGCTGCTCGTGGTCGACCACGGCGCGGATGACGCGGGTGATGTCGTAGGGCTTGTTGCTCTCGACCGGCACCAGGTGATCGAGCTCCGGCACGTCGCGGTCGACCGGATCGTCGCTGGCCGTCCGCGGCGGATCTTCGGCGTTGTTCGAGGGCAGGTACGCCAAGAGCTCCCGGATCTGGGCGATGCAGCCGGCGTCGTCCGGAGCCGTGAAGTGGCAGACCCCGCTCAGCTCGGCGTGGGCGGCCGCTCCCCCGAGCTGCTCCTTGCTGACGTCTTCGTGGGTCACGGCCTTGATGACGTCGGGGCCGGTGATGAACATGTAGCTGGTGTTCTCGACCATGAACACGAAGTCGGTGATCGCTGGTGAGTAGACGGCGCCGCCCGCACAGGGCCCCATCACCGCGCTGATCTGCGGGATGACCCCGCTCGCCAGGGTATTGCGCAGGAAGATGTCGGCGTAGCCGGCCAGCGACATCACGCCCTCCTGGATGCGCGCGCCGCCCGAGTCGTTCAAGCCGATCACGGGCGCGCCCACCTTGAGCGCCAAGTCCATGACCTTGCAGATCTTGCTGGCGTAGGCCGAGCTGAGCGAGCCGCCGAACACCGTGAAATCCTGGGCGAACACGAACACGCGCCGCCCGTCGACGGTGCCGTGCCCGGTCACCACGCCGTCGCCCAGGATCTTCTGCGACGCCATCCCGAAGTCGGTGGCCCGGTGGGTCACGAAGCGGTCCGTCTCGACGAAGCTGCCCGGGTCGAGCAAGAGCTCGATGCGCTCGCGCGCCGTGAGCTTGCCGGCCGCGTGCTGGCGCGCGATGCGGGCGGCGCCGCCACCCTCCAGCGCCTGGTCGTTCATCGCGGTCAGCCGCGCGAGCGGATCGGTCGGGTCGGAGGCCATGCCCACCTTCTAGCGCCTTTCGGGCGGTCGAGGGGAAACGGTGGGGGTGGCGCTCCGGCGCGCCGCCGCGCCTCCCGGGCCGATGCGCCCGTGACGTGCAGGCCGCCGTCTCGAGCCCGCTGCCGACGCGCCGTGCGCACAGGCAGCCGCGCCCGGCGCTCGACCCGCGTCAGACGCCGATGAAGAGCCGGTGGGCGAAGTTGCGCTCGAGCTTGGCGCGCAACACCTTGTCCGCGGCGGTCTCGATGTCGTATTCGACGCGCTTGAACTCGAAGCGCTTTCGGTTCGAGTCGTACACCGTGTAGCTGGCGCGGTTGTCGTAGTCGCGCGGCTGCCCGACCGATCCGACGCTGACGATGTACTTCTTTTGGGGCTCGAGGTCGAAGTCGATCGGGGGCAGCTCTTCGACGCTGTCGCGGGTGAGCGCGAAGACTTTGCACAGGTGCGAGTGCCCGATCAGCGTGATGTGCCCGAGCTGGTCGTAGATGGGCAGGCATTCGCGCGCCTGCTCGGGGGCGAAGATGTACTCGAACTCTTCCAGGCGGATGGGCGAGCCGTGGCAGAGCTGGACGTCGACGTCTTCGAGCTTGATCTGGTAGGGCAAGCCGCGCAGCCACGCCATGTTGGTCTCGGACAAGACCTGCGCGTGCAGATCGAGCGCCTGGCGGGCCGCCTCGTAGTAGTACGAGTAGTCCATGCGTCCGGCGACCGCGGCGTCGTGGTTGCCGAGGATCGTGGCTTTGACCAGGCCGCGCACGACATCGGCGCACTCGTTGGGCGACCCGCCGTAGCCCACGGTGTCGCCCAGACAGTAATAGTCGTCGATGACCTCGTCCCCGAAGGCTTCCAGGACGGCACTCAGCGCTTCGTAGTTGGCGTGGATGTCGCTCAGGATGCCCAGGCGCATGGTTGGACTGGCAACCTTAACACGCCCGAGCAGGATGTGACGCAACGTCAGCCTTGTCGGCACGTTGAAGGGGTCGAAACTCGCCGAATCGGCTGTGGGGCCGGATTGTCCGGCGCTGGCGCGGGCATTAGAGTCGCGCGGTGAGCAGCGACGAAGATTCCGGCGATTCGCAGGAGATGAGCGGCAGGGGGGCCTATGGCCCGGAGGTCGACGTCCCCGAGCCCCTGGCGGAGCTCGTGGTGGCGTGTCGGAACTACGTGCACCAGGCGCTCGGCGTGGCGCTCGATTTTCAGCCCGAGACGCTGCCGCTCCTCGACCACTACCTCGAGCGGTCTCGCGAGGAGCTCTTGGGGCGGCCAGAGGTGGCCGAGTTGACGTTGCGAGCCGCCGGCGCCTACTTCGGAGAGGTCGCGCGGCGGCACGTCGGGGGCTTTTGGCTGGTCCCGGGCCCGAACGTGCACGACTGGGCCGTCTGCGGACGGCACGCCTTCGTCTCGTTCAACCCCGTCGGGGCGGCCTACGACGCCCTCTACCAGAGCTCGGAGCACCCCGGGCCGAGCGCCCACATGCGCTTCGCGCCCGACGAGCGAGAGCTGGTGCTGGCGCGCTTGGGGACGATCGAGGTGGACGAGGAGGAGTACTTCCTGCTGACGACCCGGCTCGAGGCGCTCGAGATCGCGGTCGAGGCGCTGCGCCGTCACCTGGAGGACCGCGGCTACGGGGACACGGAGTTTGCGGAGGACGACTACCTGCAGGAGATGAAGGGCTTCGTGTGAGGCCCGGTCGAGCTACGACGGCCGATCGCTCGCCGCGTCACTCCGGCGATCCAGCGTCGGGTTCCTGACCGTAGCGCACCCGCGCCGGCAGATGAATCACACTCGGCGGTTCGACCTCGGTGCCGAAGAAGTCGCGCCAGCCGATGTGGTAGCGGCCAGCGCGTGGGCCGACCAGGTGTTGCTCCGACTTCGCGCGCACCCAGGCCACCGCCACGCCGTCCAGCAGGACGTAGCGCAGCAGGTCCGAGTGATTTTCGGCGATCAGGCCCTCGCCGGGGGCGCCCTTGGGCAAGCTGTCGGGCACGACCGCGCTCCGTCGCAAGCGCACCAGGTCGTCGCGGGACGTGATGACGCCGGCCGCCTGCGGTGGCAGCTCGCCCAGCGCGAACTGCGCGCCAACCGGCGGGAAGAAGAGGTCGGCCAGCGTCAGCTCCTGCCGTCGCATCACGGCGCTGACTTCGAAGTCGATCCTCCCGCCGCCCGCCCAGGCGAAGCTCGCCTTCAGCGGAAGATCGGAGTCCTGGCAGGTCTGTACCGGCTCGGCGGCGATGAGCTCCACCAGCACGCGGCACAACAGGGGCGCGCCCTCCCCGGCCCCGGGAACGGCAGCGCGCTCCAACGACAGCTTGCCGGTCTTGGTGGTGAGCTCCACCCGATCCGTCGCGAACCCGAGGTGTCTCCCGCGGCCTGCGGGCTCGATTTCGGGCTCGACCAGCGGTGTCACGTCCGCTCGGCGCTCGCCGAGCAAGGCGCGCAGCGATCCGGAGGGCAAGACACGGTAGCGTTGCCTGTCCGGCCAGACCAACGCGTAGCCGATGGCGTCCCGGGACGCGCGGAGCTCGGTGCCCTCGGGCACCGGATACGCCGGAGAGTCGAAGACGAGGCGCATGCGGCCAGCGGCGGCGACATCGACCGTCGCGCCGAGCGAGCTCTTCTTGCGAGCGGCGTCGAGCGCCTCCGGGTCGAGCTCAGCGACGCCGATCGGCGCGGGCAGATCGTGCCAGATGAAGCGCGCCGACAGCGTCACGCCCGGCGCGTCGCGCAGCGTGAGCAGGTCGCGCCCGATGGGCTGATCTTCGCGCAAGACGACGGGATCGCGCGGGCCCGCGTCCGGCAGGCTGCCTCGCCCGCCCGCGTCCGCGCTGCGAGGGGGACGGCGCACGCCCCCCAGCTCCGCGCCCGACGCCAGCGGCGCGGGCTTGATGCTGGCGTTGGGGCTCGGCTCCGGCGGCGCGGCGTCCGGAGCTTCGGTGGGCGGATCGACGCAGCCCGTCGAGATGACGAGCAGGGGGATCCCCAGCGCCGCCGAGCCGCGCACGTCAGAGCTCCTGGCGCGCCCGCCCCACCAGATCTCGAACCCGGAGCTGGCGCTGCTCGCAGTACGCCTCGATCCCGCGCAGCACCTTCTGCGCCGCGCACGGGTCGGAGAAGTTGGCGGTCCCGACCTGAACGGCGGATGCGCCGGCCAGCAAAAACTCGATCGCGTCGCGGGCGTTGAAGATCCCCCCGATGCCGATGATCGGGATCGAGACCGCTCCGGCCAGCTCCCAGACGATGCGCACGGCGATCGGACGCAGCGCGGGGCCGCTGAACCCGCCCGTACGGTTGGCGAGCCTGAGCTTTTGCGTGTCCGGATCGATCGACATGCCGCGGATGGTGTTGATCGCGGTCAGGGCGTCGGCGCCCGCCGCCTCACACGCCCGCGCGACCTCGAGGATGTCGCCCGCCTCCGGGCTCATCTTGACCCAGACCGGCAGCCGCGTGGCGGCCTTGACGGCCGCGGTCACCTGCGCGCTGAGGCGCGGATCTTTGCCGAACTCGATGCCCCCATGGGTCACGTTGGGGCACGACACGTTGAGCTCGATCGCGTGCACGCCGGTCTCGCCGTCGAGCCGCCGGGCGATCGCCACGAAGTCTTCGACGCTGCTGGCGAAGATGTTGGCGACGACGGTGACCCCGCGTTGCCGCAACACCGGGAGCTTGTCGCGGCAGAAGGCCTCGACCCCGACGTTGGCGAGCCCGATGGCGTTGAGCATCCCGGCAGGGGTCTCGCAAATGCGCTCCGGCGGGTTGCCCGGGCGCGGGTGCAGGCTAAGCCCCTTGGTGCAGATCCCTCCGAGCTCGGCGACATCGAAGAAGTCGTCGTACTCCAGGCCGTAGCCGAAACAGCCCGAGGCCGTCAGCACCGGGTTTTTCAGCTCCAGGCTGCCGATGTCGAGAGACAGGGTGGAGCTCACAGCGGCTTCCTCACTGGCGCGAAGGCCTTGCGGGGCGCGTGGTCGGCGCGGGACCAGTCGATGCGGCGGGCGTCGAGGCAGGGCCCCTCCATGCAGGCGTACAGGTACTTGCCCTCGGTCGTGGGCACCGGGCAACCCAGGCAGACGCCGTAGCCGCACGCCATCGGCGTCTCGAGCGAGGCCTCGCAGGGCACGTCCCGGGCGGCGCAGATCTCGGCCACCTTGGCCATCATGCGGTCGGGGCCGCAGGTGTAGGCCTCCATGTCCTTGCCCAAGAGCTCGCCGAGCACGTCGGTCACCCTGCCGCGCACGCCGCGCGAACCGTCCTCGGTCGTGACGTGCAGGTCGGCGATGTCGGACAGCTCGTCATCGAGCGGAAGGTCGCGCTCGGTGCGGCCGCCGTAGATCGCGATCGGACGGTGCCCCGCCGCGGCCAGCGCCTGCGCGAAGAAGAGCAGCGGCGCGATGCCGACCCCGCCGGCGACCAGGATCTGTTGCCGTCCGGGCGTCGGCGGTCGCCAGCAGTTGCCGAGCGGGCCGAGCAGCGCGAACGGCTCGCCGGGCTCCGCGCGCGCCATGCGCCGCGTGCCCTCGCCGATGACCTTGATCAGGATCGACGGCCGGGTGCCGCCGGACAGGTAGCTCATCGGTCGGGGCAGGAGGGGGGCGTCCCCCCATTCGGCGCCCCGCACCATGCAGAACTGGCCCGGCAGCGCGGCCTGCCCGTCGGGGTCGTCGAAGGTGAGCACGTGGTAGCTCTCACCGATGCTCTCGCGCCGCAGCAGCGCGACGGTGGCGAGGCGGCGGCCGCGCCCGTCCGGGGTCGAAGATGGGGTCACGCTTTGGTTGCTCCGTGGGATCGAACGTCGTCGTTTACCACCGAGCCGGCAGGGCCGGCGGTGGCGTGCATCTCGAGGGCGTCTTCGCTGCCGCCATCGTAGTAGCCGCGCCGCACCGTCACGGCACGGAACCCGAACGACTCGTAGAGTCGAACGGCCGCTCGGTTGGAGCGGCGGACCTCCAGTAGCACGAGTCGCGCGCCGCGCGTGCGAGCATGTTCGAAAAGCTGCGCGAGCAGGCGGCGCGCCGCACCGCGGCGGCGCGCGTCCGGGTGCGTCCCGACATCGATGAGATGCACTTCGTCGGCCACGTCCCAGGCGAGCAAGAAGGCGATCGGGCGGTCGCCGTCGACCGCCAGCCAGAGCTGGGCCCAGGGTCGCGCGAGCTCCCCGGGCACGTCGAGCGAGAGGCCGCACGTGGCGGCGATGCTCGCGATCGCCGCCGCGTCGGCCGGCAGGGCGCCGCGGACCAACACGGGGGGCAGTGTAGCCCCGGCAGGCGCCCGCCGCCGACCCCGCGGGCGTGGCGTCAGCCGGCCCGCGACCAGGCGTGCGCCGCCAGCAGCGCGGCGTCCAGCACCAGCCGCAGGCTGCCGTCGCTGCGCAAGATCGCGCCGCAGTACGGGCCGCAGGTGGCGATCAGCTCCGGGATGGGGCGGAGCACCACCTCTTCGATCTGTCCGACGGCGTCGATGCCGAGGGCGATGGGCTGCACGCCATGGATGGCCAGCGCGAGCGCCAGCTCGGGCGGCTCGCTGATCGTGAGCCCCAGACACTCGGCCAGGTGCACGGGGGGCTTGTCGCGCGGCGCGGGCTCGATCCGCCCGGTAAAGCCGACCGGCAGCGCGAAGTGCTGGCCGGCGGCGCGCACCCACAGAATATCCATGAGGCTCTGCTCGCTCGGCACCTCCACGATGGCGCGCACGCCCCCCGCTGCGGGCTGCTGCAGGCGAACGGCGCCGCCGACCCGCCGCGCGGCTTCTTCCGCCAGATCGAGGCCCACCCCGCGCCCGGCGAGCAGGTCGGCGCCCGCCCGGGTCGTGACGCCCGGCAAAAAGAGCAGCGACAACAGCTCCTCGTGGCTGGCCGCGGGCGCGGCCTCCGCGCTCACGACGCCGCGCTGGATCGCCAGCGCGCGGACGCGCTCCACGTCGACGCCGCTGCCGTCGTCTTCGATCACGAGCCGCAGCCACTCCCCAAGCCGCTCGGCCCGCAGAGAGATCATGCCGACGGACGATTTGCCGCCAGCGGCGCGCGCGGCCGGCGTCTGGATGCCGTGGGCGACGGCGTTGCGCGCGAGCTGCAGGACCGGATCGAGCAGGCGCTCGGCGAGCCGGCGATCGATGGCCAGGTCGGCGCCGGACGTCTCGATCTGCACGAGCTTGCCCTCCTCCGCCGCCAGGCGCTCGACCGCGTGCGTGACCCGCTCGAAGAGCCAGCCGACATGGGTGCGCCGCAGGTGGCCGAGGTCCGCCCGCATGGCGGCGGCCCGCGAGCGGAGCAGCTCGCCATTTTTTCGGAGCAGCGCCCCGCCGCGTTCCAGGCTTTGCAGGTGGCTCTCTACGCCGCGGGCCGCTTGTTCGAGCTTCTGCAGGGCGGCGCTCGGGGCGCCCCAGGGCGTCGCCGGCCCGATCATCCGCAACGCTTCGAGCAGCGACAGGCGCGTGTCGCGCAGCCGATCGGCCAGCTTTTGGGCCGCCACCGCGGCCCCTTCGAGCTCGTCCGAGCTCAGGTGGATGCGGTCCAGCCGTTCGAGGAAGCGATCGACCGTCGTGGTCGCGATCCGCATCATCGGCGCGCCCTCCAGCTCTTCGTCGTCGCTCCCGAGCGGGCGCGGGGGCTGCGGCGCGGGCGGATGGCTCGAGCGCCGAGCGATCGCGGCCGGCCGCGTGCTCGACGACCGCGCGGCTTGCCCGCGGAGCAGCTCGATGCCGTAGCCGGGCTCCTCGATCAAGAGCCGCAAAATCGACCGGTGTCGCGCCAGCTCCCACAAGGAGTCCTCGCGGTGAGCTCGCTCGCTGTCGGCGAGCCTGAGGCGTGACTCGAGGCCGTGGCAGTACCAGGCCGTGACGTGGTCGCCGACCGACCCCGCGGCCCCCTTCATGGAGTGCACGCTGCGGTAGGCCTGACCGAGGACGTCGGCGAGCGAGGCGGAGCTCGACAGGGCCGCGTCGAGCTCCGCGAGGCGATCTTGCATCGCCGCCAAGTAGTCGGCGCGGTAGCGGGGGTCGATCGGGGTCGCCGAGAACCCCGGCGGCGGCTCGGGCCAGCGGGTCTCGAACGGTGGCAGGCCGTCTCGCAAGCGCGCCGTGGCTTGCCGCAAGAGCGAGCGCGCCGCTGCCACGCAGGTGCCTTCACCCGCTCGCACCCGGGCCCCGATCTGCCCGAGGACCAGCGCGAGCTCGGCGTGGCCCGCCATGCCCGCCGATCCCTTCAGCGAGTGGAGGGCGGCGCGGATTTCGGTCGACGGCGTGTCGGGAGCCACGAGCAGGGGCAGCCGGCGCTCGATTTCGATCGCCAGCAGCCGATCGAGCTCAGGGTCGCTCATCGCGGACCGGTCCGTCTGCCGAGGGATCGTCGAGGTCGCGCATCAGGCGCAGCAGCGGCCGGAGCGCGGGCTCGAGGGCTCGCAGGACGAAGCCACGCTGGCGGCGGGACAAGAGCTCCGACAGCGCTTCGGCGAGCCCGCGCGCGTGCCCGGCCGCCTCCGCGATGACGCGGACGAGCTCCGGGTCGCTGCCGGTCGCGCGCTGCAGGTTTTCGCCGAGCTCGGCGAGCGCGCCGGAGGCGACGCGCTGGGCGGCCTGCGTGTTCGAGAGGCTGTCGGAGAGCTGGGTCGCGCGATCGCCCGCGTGCTCGAGCTGCTCCTTGAGCTTCTCGCGTTCGCGCTCGAGCTGCACCAGGAGGGCGCCGTATTCATCGGCTGCCGACAGCCCCCGCCCGAGCGCCGACCGCATTTCGTCGGCCACGGCCAGCAAGGCGCGCCCGCCGGAGTCGCCCAGCCGGGCGCCCTCGAGCCCGGCGTTCAGGGCGAGCAGCTTGGCCCGTTCCAGCGCCTCGCGCACCTGCTGCGCGGCCGCGCGGGCCTCCCGCC
>JAEZYZ010000234.1 GCA_023418705.1 Pseudomonadota bacterium
GCGCTGGCGGCGTCGGCCTCGGCGGATGCGGCGGCGAGGCGCAGCACGGCTTCGGGCGCGAGCCCGAGGATGGTGCGCTTGCGGGTGTCCGGAGCGACGCCATCGCCACCTGCGTGGGGACCGGGGGCTTTGGCTGCCTCGGGCGCCGGCTCGGCAGGTGGGTCGGCAGGCGCCGCTGCGTCTTCGGGAGGAGACGCCGCCGCGACCTCGGGATGCAACGATGCGGCGACCTCGGCAGGTGGCTCGGGAGGCGCCGCTGCGTCTTCGGGAGGAGACGCCGCCGCGACCTCGGCGGTCGGCTCTTGCGTGGTGGTGGAAGCGGCGTCGGAGGCCGGAGCGGGCTCGAGCGCCGCGAGGACCGGCGGCGGATTGGACGGCGGTGGGATCCCGAGCAGGGTGATCTGTCGCGCTCGAGGTGGGGGCAAGTCATCGGGGTCGAAGCCGGCGTCCGAGGCCGGGGCGGCCGGGACAGCCTCGGCGACACCCGCTGCCGCTGCGGCCTCGGGGGAGGTGGGCATCGGGCTCTCGGTCGAGGAGGCGGAGCCCGCCGACGCCGCGGCCGTGGGCGCCGCGTCGGCGCCGGTCGGGCTTGGCGCCGTCGCCGCGTCAGCGGGGGTGGGGGGGGGGGCGGCGGGGTCGACGACGCCGCCTCGGTGGCGGGTGGCGTCGTGCTGTTCGATGACGTCGCGTCGGCGACGTTTGGGCTCGGCGCCGTTGGCTCGTCGGCAGGCGCCGCTGTGCTGTTCGATGACGTCGGCTCGTCGGCAGGCGCCGTGGCGGTGCTCGTGTTCGCGACCGGCGGCATCGGGGCGCTGTCGCCGCCCCAGCCATCGTCCAGCTCTTGCTCCGGCTCTACTTCCCAGATGGCACGGAAGCGACGCGACAGCTCCTCTGCGCGTTCGGTGGTCAATCCGTCCGGCAACTCCGCAGGAGCGAGATGGGTTCGAGGCTGGCCGGTTTCGTTTTGACGCGCCATCCATGCCACCGTGTCGCTTCGCCAGGCAAACCGCGGAGCGACCGCATCGGGTGTGAGAGGCTACCACCGGCTGCAGTGGGTGTGCAATCCGAGTCGCCCCACGCGCCTGATGGGGCGCAAGGGTCACATCCGCAGTAAGATGACGCGGCAATGCGTTCGAGCGGAGGCATTCGGCGCGGCTCCGTCGTCGTTTCGGTGTTGCTCGGCTTGGCATCGAGCTGCAAAAAAGAACCACCGTCGAAACCGGCTCCCGTGCCGGCGCAGGATCCGCCGACCATGCCCGCGGTGTTGGCTTCCCGCGCCGAGGTGGTCGCGGAGGCAGATGCGCTGGCCGTGCGCGGCACGCGCGCCGGCGGGGCGCCGGGAGCCGACCTTATCTTGCACGCGGCACGCTTGCGGCAACGGCTCTGGCGCCTCGAGCGGCGGGAAGCCGACGCCCTGGAGGCGGTCGAGCTTTATCGCTCGGTCGAACGAACGAAGTCACGCCGTGCTTGCGATGCGGCGCTCGACCGAGCGCTCATCGAGGGCGAGCTCCGAGCAGATCCGGCTCGAGCCTACGAGCAGATCTACGCCGTGCGCTCGCTGGAAGGACCGGCGGCGTGTCATGAGCGCGCCCGGTCCATTCTAGACACGCTCGAGGGCTTCAGGCCGCCGAGCAGCGTCCTCTCCGCCATCGACCGCGGCGACGCGGGCGCCGCCGACCCCGACGGCTCGGCGCACGCGGCGCCGCCCATGGGTCCGGTGATCGTGCCGACGACCGTGTCCGATCGAGGCGCTCCGGCGCGCATCACCGCCGTCGAACGCTACGGCGCCGAAGACGCCGCGCGCATCGTGGTGTTCGTGACCCAGCCGTCGAAGTTCGACGTCGGCTTCATCCCCGCCGAGGCCGACCGCGGGCCGCGCCTGTACATCGACGTCGAGCGCGCCGTGTACGAGGGACGTGCAGCGTTCGACGTGGGCGGCATCGTCGAGCGCGTGCGCGTCGGCAAGCGAGCGACCAGCACGCGGCTGGTGCTCGACTTGCGGTCGGAGGTGTATCGGAAGGTCTTCTATCTGCCGGAACCGTTCCGGCTGGTGATCGACGTCTCGAAGCAGGCGCCGCCGAGGACGACGGACACTGGCGCGCGCCCGGTGCGCCGCGTGGTCATCGATCCCGGTCACGGAGGCCATGATCCAGGGGCCGTCGGTCCGGGAGGACTGCGAGAGAAGGACGTCACCCTCGACATCGCGCACCGCGCCGCCCCGCTGGTCGCGCGTGAGCTCGGGATCGCCACCCTGCTGACCCGAGACGCGGACGTCTACGTCCCCCTCGACGAGCGGACGGCGCGCGCCAACGCGTTCCAGGCCGACCTCTTCGTCTCGATCCACTGCAACGCGAGTGAGAAGGCGGGCAGCCACGGCGTCATGACCTTCGTGCTCGATCAATCTCGAGATCCGCTGGCTGCGCAGATCGCGGCGCGCGAGAACGCCGCGTCGCCCGCGGCCGCCGCGGAGCTGGCCAACGTGTTCAGCCGGGTGCAGGGCAGCGCGAGCGTCGCGCGCTCGGTGAGCTTCGCCGACCTGCTGCAGCGCTCGGCGATGGCCTCCCTCAAACCCGCCTATCCCGAGGTGCGCGACGGCGGCGTGCGCCGGGCAGGGTTTTATGTGCTCGCCGGGGCCCACATGCCGGCGGTGCTCCACGAGACGTCCTTCATTTCGAACCCGCTCGGTGAGGTCCGCCTGAACACCGGCGACTACCGGCAGAAGGTCGCCGACGCCATCGTGAACGCGGTCCGCGCCTACCAAGAAGGGCGGCGCTGAGCGGCCCGGGGGCCTATGCTCGCGATAGGGGCTCGCCGCCGGACGGCCGGAAGCGATTGACGCCGGGCGCTTCGATCCCTATCTTCTCGGGCCCCCCGCCGCTGGCCGAGAGCCCGGCGGCCGGGCACGGACGAGAGCACATGACGAAGGCACAGCTCAAAAAGTTTCGCGACCTGCTCGAAGCGAAGCGGTCTGAGATCATTCGGCGGGCCCAGCAGACCTTGGATGAGGACATGACCCTCGACTCCAATGATCTGCCGGACGAGATGGACCTGGCCTCGAGCGAATACCTGCAGTCCTTCACCTTCCGACTGCGCGGCCGCGAGAAAGTGTTTCTCGACAAGATCCAGAAGGCGCTCGAGCGCATCGACAGCGGCAATTTCGGCGAATGCGAAGAGTGCTCGGAGAAGATCTCCATCAAGCGCCTCGAAGCCCGCCCGGAGACGACGCTCTGCATCCGCTGCAAAGAGGATCAGGAGCGCGTCGAAAAAGACTTCGGCTGAGCGGCCTCAGCGCCGCTTGCTGCTGCGGGGGGCTCGGCTCGTCTTCGGAGCCGCCTCCGGCTCGGCGTTCAGCAGGGCCTTCAGGTAGCGCCCGGTGTGGCTGGCGGGCTCGGCGGCGACCCGGTCGGGCGGCCCTTCGACCACCAGCTGGCCGCCGCCATCGCCCCCTTCGGGGCCCATGTCGATGACCCAGTCCGCGCACGCCACGAGCTCCAGGTTGTGCTCGATGATGAGGATCGAGTTGCCCGCGTCGCGCAGCCCGAACAGAGCGCGCGTGAGCAGCTCGATGTCCGAAAAATGCAGGCCCGTGGTGGGCTCGTCCAGCACGTACAGGGTTCGGCCCGTCGCGCGCCGGGCAAGCTCGGTGGCAAGCTTCACACGCTGCGCTTCGCCGCCCGAGAGCGTGGTCGCCGGCTGCCCCAGCTGAACGTACCCGAGCCCCACCTGGCGCAGCGCCAACAGCCGCTGGCGGATGCGCGGGATGGACTCGAAGATCTCGTCGGCCTCGTCGACCGTCAGATCCAGGGCGTCGGCGATCGACAGGCCGCGGTAGCGGATCTCGAGCGTCTCGCGGTTGTAGCGGCGCCCGCCGCAGGCGTCGCACTGCACGTAGACGTCGGGCAGAAAGTGCATCTCGACGCGCAGCACCCCGTCGCCCTGGCAGGCCTCGCAGCGTCCCCCCTTCACGTTGAACGAGAAGCGGCCCGGCTTGTAGCCGCGCGCCCTGGCGTCCGGGAGCCCGGAGTACAGCTCACGCAGGTGCGTGAAGATGCCGGTGTAGGTCGCCGGATTGGAGCGCGGCGTCCGCCCGATCGGAGCCTGGTCGATGCTGATCACCTTGTCGATGTGCTCGAGCCCCTCGATGGCATCGCAGGGACCCACCCACCCCGTCGCGCCGTACAGGGCCGCGCGCGCCGCGCTGAGCAGCGTGTCCACGATCAAGCTGCTCTTGCCCGACCCGCTGACGCCGGTGACCGCCGTCATCAGCCCGAGCGGGATCTCGACCGTGACGTTCTTCAGGTTGTGCGCGCGCGCGCCGACCACGCGCAGGACGGCGCCGCTCGGCTGATTGCGCACGCTCGGGATCGGCAGGTGTTTCTCACCGGAGAGGTAGGGGCCGGTCACGGACGCCGGATCGCGCGTGACCTGCTCGGGGCTGCCTTGCGCGACGATGCGGCCGCCGTGCGCGCCCGCGCCGGGCCCCATGTCGACCACGTGATCGGCCGCGAGGATCGCCTCCCGGTCGTGCTCGACGACGAGCACGCTGTTGCCCTTGTCGACCAGCCGCCGCAGCGCCTCCAAGAGGCGCGCGTTGTCCCGCGCGTGCAAGCCGACGGAGGGCTCGTCGAGCACGTAGAGCACGCCGATCAGCGACGCGCCGATTTGCGTCGCGAGCCGAATGCGCTGGCCCTCGCCGCCGCTGAGCGTGTGCGCCGGTCGATCGAGGGTGAGGTAGTCGAGCCCGACCTCGAGCAAGAAGCCGAGCCGCTCCGTCACCGCCTTGACGAGCGGCTCGGCGATCGCGGCGTCGCGCCCGGCGAACGTCTGCTGCCGGCGCAGCTCCTCCAAGAAGTCGCGCAGCTGCCGGAGCGGCATGGCGGACAGCTGGGAGATGTCCAGGCCCCCGAGCTTCACCGCCAGCGCCTCGGGCCGCAGGCGCCGCCCGCCGCACGCCTGGCAGGTCTGCGTCACGATGAAGCGACCGAGATCTTCCGGACCGATCGCCCCGTCCTCGTCGTCGTCCGCGTCTTCGCGCTCTTCGGGCTCTCCCGTCTCGAGCATGCGTTCGAGCCGGACCACGATGCCCTCGTAGGCGGGCGCGTTCTTGCGGCGGCGGGGCAACACCTCCGAGCCGTAGAACAAGGCCTGGCGTTGCGGCTCCGGCAGCGCTTCGAACGCCACGTCCGGGTCCAGGCCGAGCGCCTTGACCGCGCGCGACACCTCGTGCGCGGTCGCCAAGGAGCCCCGCCGCCCGAAGGCCGCGACGGCGCCTTCCCTGAGCGTGCGGGTCGGGTCCGGCACGACGCGACCAGGATCGATGGTCTCGCGCACGCCGAGGCCGTTGCAGACCGGGCAGGCGCCGTGCGGGCTGTTGAACGAGAACAGTCGGGGCTCGAGCGGCGGCAGGGTGATGCCGTACTCCCAGCTCACGAGCTTTTCGCTCATCACCACCGGCTCGCGGTCGTCCATGTGATCGACGAGCAGCGTGCCGTCGCCCAGCTTGAGCGCGAGCTCGACCGAGTCGGTCAAGCGGCCCTTGATACCCTCGCGGATCACGATGCGGTCGACGATCACGTCCAGATCGTGAGGGCCTTCGGCCTCCACCTCGACGGGGTCGCCCAGGTCGATCGGCTTGCCGTCGAGGCGGGCGCGCACGAAGCCGTCCCGTCGCAAGCGCTCGATCTCCTCCGCGACGCCGCCGGTCGCGGCGCGCAGGATCGGGGCGAGCAGCGCGAGGCGCGCCCCTTCGCCGCGGGTCAGGCAGCCGTCCACGATTTCTTGCACCGTGTAGGCGCGCAGCACCTTGCCGGACTTCGGGCAATGCGGGACGCCGACGCGGGCGTAGAGCAGGCGCAGGTAGTCGGCGATCTCGGTGACGGTCCCGACCGTCGAGCGCGGGCTCTTGCCGAGCGCGCGCTGCTCGATCGCGATGGCGGGGCTCAACCCCTCGATGCTCTCGACGCGCGGCTTCGGCAGCTGGTCCAGAAACTGTCGCGCGTAGGCCGACAGCGACTCGACGTAGCGGCGTTGCCCCTCGGCGTAGATGGTGTCGAACGCCAGCGACGACTTGCCCGAACCACTCGGCCCGGTGATCACCACCAGCTGGTTGCGGGGAAGCTCGCAGCTGACGTCCTTCAGGTTGTGCTGGGTCGCTCCCCGGACTACGAGCCGTTCAGTGTTCAAGACAGCGGTTTTACCACACAAAACCCCAGCGGAGCCGCCGGTCCGGCCCCCACCGTGCCGCGGTTGTTGCTCTGCCCGGGCGCTTCGATTAGGTTTGCGGGCGTGGAGCTTGCATGCGTGACCACCAACCGCCGACGGCTTGGGTCACCCGCGTCCGCCGCTCCCGGTAGGCCGGCAAGGGCTTCGTTCGTCCGCCGACGATCCCAGAGCGCTGTGACTCCCGCCCGTTTTCGGGCCCATAGCTCAATCGGTCAGAGCCCCCGGCTCATAACCGGGCTGTTCCTGGTTCGAACCCAGGTGGGCCCACACGTCCTCCGTCATCGGTCCGCGAAGCTCGTGCGGAGGAGCTTCATCTCGTTTTCGTCCCCGGCGGCAAGGAGCCGAACTTAAAAGTGAAGATCATAGGTCAGATCGAGACACTGGAAGCACTTGCGGGCCTCGACGTCGAGCTCGGCAGCATCGACGAGCAGCTCACGGAGCAGCGGGAGGCCTTCACGAAAAAGAAAGAACTGCTCGACCAGCTGGGGACCCGGCTGGCGGTATCTCGCGAGAGCCTCGCCGAGATGGAGCGGACGCGGAACGACCTGATGGCTGAGCTGCGATCGATGGGGGGTCAGGTCGAGAAATCGCGCGAGAAGTTGGCGCGCTGCCGTACCGAGCGCGAGGCGAACGCCGCCCAGCGGGAGGTGGAGGAGATCCGAAAGCTTCTGCGGGATCGCGAGGTCGAAATCGAGAAGATCGGACAGCTCATCGAGCAGGCGCGCGGCGACGTGCAGGCGACCGAGAGCGAGCAGGCCCAGCTCAGCACCGAGCTTGGCTCGAGCGAGGGAGAAATCAGCGAACAGCTGAAGCAGCTCGAGTCCGAAGCGACCCGCCGGCGCGAAGAGCGCAAGCAGATCGTGGCCAAGATTCAGCCGGTCATCTACCGCCGCTACGAGCTGGTTCGAAAGCGGCGCGGTTCGGCCATCGCCGCGGTCGAGGATGGCACCTGCACCGCCTGCCACGTGCGGCTGCCGCCCATGCTGCACCACCAGCTGATGCGCGGCGAAGATTTCGGGCAGTGCCCGATGTGCAACCGGATCATCTACGCCAAGCCGCCGAGCCTCGACGCCGCAGAGCCGGAAGCCGCCGACGGTCACAGCAGCGCCTGAGATCGCCGTGTGCTTCAGCCTGGGAACGCTTCGGTGTCGAGGGGAATGGACTGAATGAAGGCCTGTCCGGCTTGCGGGCGCTTGTACCCGGCCGATGCCGGGTTCTGTCCGGCGGACGGACAGCAGCTGATGAGCGCCACCCAGGTCCCGATCGCCGGCGACGCCCAGGACGCCCGGATCGGGCAGGTGCTGCTCGGGCGCTACCAGGTCCGGCGGGTAGTGGCCGACGGGGGCATGGGGCGCGTGTACGAAGCCCTCGACATGGTCGAGCGGCGCAACTGCGCCGTCAAGGTGCTGCACCCGGACGTCGTGCGCGATCCGGTGGCCGTCGAGCGCTTCAAGCGTGAGTTCGAGGTGAGCCAGCTGCTGCCGCACCAGCACATCGTGGAGGTCATCGACTTTCAGCCGACCCACGACGGGAGCTTCGGCCTGGTGATGGAGTTTCTCTACGGAGAGGAGCTGCGCGCCACGCTCAAGCGCGAGGGCGTGATGCCACCGGAGCGCATCGTGCGCATGCTGAGCCAGATCGCCATCGGGCTCGACGAAGCCCACGCGCGCAAGCTCGTCCACCGCGATCTCAAGCCCGACAACATCTTTTTGTGCCAGACGCGCGAGGGCGACATCGTCAAGGTGCTCGACTTCGGATCGGCCAAGGACAAAGCCGACAACGCCAAGAAGCTGACCGTCGTCGGGACCACCATCGGCTCACCCTTTTACATGGCGCCGGAGCAGGCGCAGGGGCTCGAGACCCTCGATCACCGAGCGGACGTGTGGGCGCTGGCGGCCATCGCGTACGAGTGCGCGACGGGGCAGGTGCCGTTCAAGGGCAACAACGGCCCGAGCATCCTGCTCGAGATCCTGACCAAGGAGCCCGCGGCGGTGAGCGAGCTCGGCCGAGAGGCGAAGTATCCGGTGCCGCCGACGCTCGATCGGGTCATGACCCACGCCTTCAAAAAGAACCCGCTGATGCGCATCGGCTCGGTGGGGCAGCTCGCGGACGCTTTTGGCACGGCCTACGGCCTGAGCGGCGATCATCGCGCCTGGGCCGCCACGCCCCAGGACGAGCTCGGACGCGCCATCGAGCAGCGCCTGCCCGAGCTCTTGGCGCGAGGGGTCGGTCCCACCCAGAGCGACGCGGCAGACGCCTTCTTCGGAGAGTCGGAGGCGCTCGGCGCCCTCGGCGATCCCTTGGCGGGGGGCCCGCACGCCGACAAGCCGCCGGTCGCGCCCACACTTTCCGGGGACGCCGAGGAGCTCGCCATCCCGAAGCAAGGCGGCGGGTTGGTGCTGGCGCTCGCCATCGGCGCCGTGGCGCTGGTGCTCGGGATCGTGCTGGTTTTCGCGGTGCTCTGAGGACACGGGGCCCGGACGGGGCCGCCTCGGCCCTGGACCTGGCCCGGCTTCCGCTTCACGATAGGAGGCATGGCGTTGTCATCACTGCCGAAGCTTTGGGCCGCGGGCTTGGCCGTCGCTGTCGTCGCGCCGCTGGTCTCGCTGGGTTGCAACAAGGAAGCCGTAGCGAACAAGGAAACGGTCGCGGTGGTCGAGAAGCCCGAGACGGCGGCCCCACCGACCCAGGCCGATGGAGAGCAGGTCCCCGAGCCCCAGAGTGGCAAGGAGGAGGCGCCCGTGGCCGCCGCGGCCCGGGTCGAGGAGCCAAGCTTCTCGCTGGCGCTCGAGCCGAAGGGGCCGTACCAGGCCGGACAGCGCGCCGAGCTCGCGCTCGTGCTCGAAGCCAAGGCGGACTACAAGGTGAACGACAAGTACCCCTTCAAGTTCAAGCTGAAGCCGAGCGAGGGCGTCACCTACCCGAGCGACGTCGTCAAGCAGGACGCCATGAAGGTCGAGCCGAAGAGCGGGGTCATGACGGTGTCGTTCACGCCGCAGAGCGCGGGCGACAAGCGGATCGCCGGACAGTTTTCGTTCTCCGTCTGCACGGAGGAGCGTTGTCTGATCGAGAAGCGTGACCTCGATCTCACGATCCAGGTGAAGTGACGCGACCAAGGGCATGCTAGCCTTCCTCGTATGGGCGGAAGGAGCATCCTCGACGAGCTCGAGAACATCGCGGAAGGCATTCAGCGCGGGTTCCAGGAGGAACGCCGCGTGCTCGCGTTCGAGGAGTACCTCGAGCTGTTCGAAACCGACCCCGTGCGCTACACGCGCGACGCGTCCCGCTACCTCCGGGACATGTTCGACTACTACGGCCAGGTCGAGGTCGAGCATCCGTGGGGCAAGCAGGCGCGCTTCCGGCTCTTCGATCTGCCGTTCCTCGATCGAGCCGAGGCGCTGCGCGAGTGTTTGGTGGGGCAGGAGCCCGTCCAGCACGAGCTCTACCGCGTCCTGAACAATTTCGCGCGCGAGGGGCGGCCCAACCGCGTGGTGCTGCTGCATGGCCCGAACGGGTCGGCGAAGAGCACGGCCGCCGCTTGCATCATGCGCGCCCTCGAGCACTACTCGAGCACCGACCAGGGCGCGCTGTATCGCTTTCACTGGGTCTTCCCGAATCAGAACATCTTGCGCGGCACCATCGGGTTTGGCGGGCGCCACGGCCGGGGCAAAGAGGGGCAGAGCTACGCCCAGCTCGACGAAGACCAGATCGACGCCCGCCTGCTGGTGGAGGTGCGAGATCATCCGCTGTTCTTGATCCCGCAGACCGAGCGGCGGGCGCTGCTCGAGCGCCTATATCGAGAACACGGCGCCACCGAGCCCCCGCCGGACTGGATGCTGCGCGGCAACCTGTCCCACAAGAGCCGGCAGGTCTTCGAAGCGCTGCTCGCCAACTACGGGGGCTCGCTCAAAGAGGTTTTGCGGCACGTTCAGGTAGAGCGCTACTTCATCTCACGGCGCTACCGCGTCGGCGCGGTGACGCTCGGGCCGCAGCTGTCGATCGACGCCGGAGAACGGCAGATCACCGCCGACCGGAGCCTCGGGTCGTTGCCGTCGTCGCTGCAGGCGATCACGATGTTCGAGGCGTTCGGCGAGCTGGTCGACGCGGCGGGCGGCGTCTTGGAGTTCTCCGATTTGCTCAAGCGCCCGCTCGACGCCTTCAAGTACCTCCAGATCACCGCAGAGACCGGCGAGGTGAGCCTGCGGTCGCAGAACGTCCAGGTCAACTGCGTGTTCTTGGCGAGCGGCAACGAGGTGCACCTGAGCGCGTTCCGCGAGCACCCGGAGTTCGAGAGCTTCCGCGGCCGGCTCGAGCTGACGCGGGTCCCCTACCTGCGCAGCTGGCTCGACGAGGAGAACATCTACGACTTTCAAATCGTGCCGCAGCTCCGGCGCCACGTCGCCCCGCACGCCACGCAGATGGCCGCCATGTTCGCGGTGCTCACGCGCATGCGGCGCCCCAACGCCGATCGGTACGACAAGCCCCTGCGCGCCATCGTCACGGAGCTGACCGCCTTCGAGAAGCTGGATTTGTACGCCCAGAGCATCACGCCGGCGCGGCTGGACGCGGAGTCGGCCAAGCTCCTCAAGGCAGCGATCGGCGACATCTACACCGAGAGCGACGCCTATCCCATCTACGAAGGCAGCATCGGGGCGAGCCCGCGCGAGATGCGCGCCGTCTTGCTGGACGCCGCCCAGAGCACCAAATACGGCTATCTGTCACCGTTCGCGGTGCTGGAGGAGCTCGACCGGCTGTGCGAACGCGTGAGCGAATACGCCTGGCTGCAAGAGGAGCGGCTCCCCGGTGGCTATCATGATCACGTGTTGTTCCGAGAGCGCATCCGCGACCGCCTGATGGACAGCCTCGAAGACGAGTTTCGCGTGGCCAGCGGGCTGGTCGACGAGACGCGGTACAACGAGCTGTTCGACCGCTACATCATGCACGTCAGCTACTGGGTGAAGGGCGAGAAGGTCCGCAACCCCATGACGGAGCAGTACGAAGATCCGGATGAACGGCTGATGCGCGAGGTGGAGGCGCTGATGGGCACGCCGGACAAGCCGGAGCAGCTGCGCCACTCGCTGATCAACGCCGTCGCGGCCTGGGCGATCGATCACCCCGGAGAGCCGGTCGACAACGAGCAGGTGTTCGCCTCACAGCTCCGGCGCCTGCGCGACTCGGTGTTCGCCGAGCGACGGACCCACGTCGCGCGGCTCTGTCGCGACATCTGGGTGCTCGTGCGCGAGGAAGGGACCGGCCTGTCCGACGCGCAGCGCGAGGCGGCGCGCGCGGCGATTGGCGAGATGTGCTCGCGCTTCGGCTACGAAGAGATGTCCGTGGCCGACGCCGCCATCGCGCTCGTTCGCGAGCGCTTCGCCGATCTGCGGTAAAAGCGGCAGCGCCCGGCGCCACGCTCGAAGCGCCTCGGTCCGGCGGGTGTAAGACCTCGTCGGCAAAAAAGCACCTGCACCCTGAACGGCGCCTGCGCGCCGGCGCCGGCTCGGCGCTCGGTAAAGCGTGTGCCCCGCTTGAGCTGGCGGGATCCTTCATTCAAGATCGACAGATGCGGGCTCCGGTCACGTTCACCACCGCAACGGTGTCCGTGCTCGCCCACGCGGCGGCGATCTTGGTGGGCGCTTGGTGGGTGTCGACGCCGTCCGGCGCCCCGCGCGACGCTGCGAGCCTGCGCCCCAAGGTCGTCGAGATCGAGATCGCGCCCCCCGACATCGTGGGCTCGGGTGCCCGCGAGCAGGGCGGTGCTCCTGCCCCCGAGCTCGAACCGCCGGAGGCGGCGGACACCGGTCTCGGCCTGGCGCCGTCCCGGCCCGACCTGCGCCACGGCGGCCGCGGGGGCGTGCGCCACGGCGAGCGCGCCCTCAACCTCTCGGACAGCGTCGATGGGCTCACGCTCGCGACCGCTGCCCTGAACCGCCTCGACCAAAGTCAAATCCAGCGCGTGCGGACCGGGTCGTCGCGGCGCTCGCACGACGATCGGCGCGCCACCCGAAAGCCCGCCGAGCTCACCTTCGTCGCCACCGGTGACGGTGCGCGCCCGCTGCGGCGCCCCTCGGC
>JAEZYZ010000265.1 GCA_023418705.1 Pseudomonadota bacterium
GCCCCGGAGCCCCCGCGCCGCACGTCACCGCCCAAGACGGGGATCGACGTCTGGGAGGGGCGCCCGGGTGTGCCGATGCCCCAACCGCCCCGCGGGGGCCCCACGCCGCGTCGCGTGCAGTACGACACCAAGTCGCCGGCGCAGATGGGCCCGCGTGGCCGCGGCGGTCCGCAGATGCGGATGGGGCCCGGTCGCGGCGGGATGCGCAACCGCGGCATCGGCTCGATGTCGAAGCCCAAGGGCTTGGGACAGCCGGTCACCCAGGAGCGATCGGCCCACAAGAAGGTGGTCCGCATCGAAGAGTCGATCGGCCTGCAGGGGCTGGCCGGCAAGATCGGCGTCAAGGCGACCGAAGTCCTGATGAAGCTCATGCGCATGGGCATGACGGGCGTGAACATCAACAGCACGCTCGACGCCGACACGGCCAAGCTCGTCGCCAACGAGTTCGGTTGGGAGGTCGAAGACGTCGCGGTGAGCGAGGCCGACGCCATCGTCGCCGCGCAGGGCCTTGAAGAGGTGGCGGTCGAGGAGACAGGCCAGGAGCCGCGTCCCCCGGTGGTCACGGTGATGGGCCACGTCGACCACGGCAAGACCAGCTTGCTCGACGTGCTGCGCAAATCCAATGTCGTCGCCGGCGAGGCGGGCGGCATCACCCAGCACATCGGCGCCTATTCGGTGGAAACACCGCGCGGCAAGATCACCTTCCTCGACACGCCCGGTCACGAGGCGTTCACGGCGATGCGCGCGCGCGGCGCTCAGACCACCGACCTGGTGATCCTGGTCGTCGCCGCCGACGACGGTGTGATGCCGCAGACCAAGGAGGCGGCCAATCACGCCAAGGCGGCGGGCGTGCCGATCGTGGTCGCGATCAACAAATGCGACAAGCCCGACGCGCAGCCCGACCGCGTTCGCCGCGAGGTGAGCGAGATTGGTCTGGTGCCGGAAGAGTGGGGTGGTGACACTCTGTTCTCGGAGGTGTCGGCGCACACCAAGCAGGGCATCGACGACTTGCTGGAAAAGATCACCCTCCAGGCCGAGATTCTGGAGCTCAAGGCGGTCCCGAACAAGCCGGCCGTCGGTGTCGTGGTGGAGGCGGAGCTCGACCGCGGCAAGGGGCCGGTCGCGACCATCCTGGTCACGGACGGCACGCTGCGGCGCGGCGACGTGATCCTCGCCGGCGCCGCCTACGGCAAGGTGCGCGCGATGACCGACTCGCTCGGGCGCAGCGCGAACAGCGCCGATCCGTCCACGCCAGTGGTCGTCATCGGCCTGAACGACGTGCCGTCCGCAGGCGATCCCGTCCACGTCATCAAGGACATGAAGAAGGCGCAGGAGATCGCCGACACGCGCAAGAGCAAGGAGCGCAAGAGCCTGATGCCCTCGACCGGGGCACGCATGAGCCTCGAAGATCTCGCGCGGGCGATGAGCGCGGCCGATCAGCTCGAGCTCAAGGTGATCGTCAAGGCCGACGTGCAAGGGTCGGTCGAAGCGCTCAGCGAGTCGCTCTCCAAGCTGTCGACGCAGAAGGTCAAGGTGAGCGTCGTCCACTCGGCGGTGGGCGCCATCACCGAAGGCGACGTCAATCTGGCCGTCGCCTCCGGCGCGATCGTCATCGGCTTCAACGTGCGCCCGGCGGGCAAGGCGACCAGCCTCGCGCAGCAAGAGAACGTCGAGATCCGGCAGTACAGCATCATCTACAACGTCCTCGACGACGTGAAGGGCGCGATGGAAGGCCTGCTGGCGCCGAAGCTCGTCGAGAAGCCGCTCGGCAAGGCCGAGGTCCGTCAGACCTTCCGCATCAGCAAGGCCGGCACGATCGCCGGCTCGATGGTCCTGCAGGGGCTCATCCGCCGCAACGCGGGCGCGCGCCTGGTGCGCGGCGGCGAGGTGATCCACGAGGGCAAGATCACGAGCCTCAAGCGCTTCAAGGAAGACGTGCGCGAGGTGAAGGAAGGCTTCGACTGCGGCATCGGCTTCGAGAGCTTCAACGACATCAAAGAGGGCGACATCATCGAGGCCTACGAGATGGAAGAGGTCAAGCAGACGCTGTGACGCGCTGCCTGACCCAGCGGGCGGCGGCCCGCGCGTAGCGCCGCCGCCTGCGCCCACGGAGTCTTGACGATGTTCGTCGGAGTGTTGCGCCTGGTGCTGCAGATCCCGCATGCGCGCTCGCTCAAGGAGCGGCGCAGGGTCGTCAAGAGCTTCAAGGACCGCGCGCGGGCGCGGTTGCCCGTGGCGGTCGCCGAGGTCGGCGACGCGGAGCTCTATCAGGTGGCGACCCTCGGCATCGTGACGGTGTCGAGCAGCTCGGCGCGCTGCTCGGAGATCCTCGCGCAGGCCCGCTCGCTGGCGGGCGGCCTCGGGGATGCGCTGCTCGCCGACGTCGCCACCGAGATCGTCCCCTTTGGTGAAGGCGGGCGCGGGGTGCGCGGCGGGATCGAGCAGGCGCTCGAGCCGGGCGGGGCCGAGCCGGCGTGGGAGGACGACGATGATTTCGACCAATGACGGGCGCCGCCCGCGTCGCGTGGCGGAGATCGTGCGCGCCTACCTGACCGAGGCGCTGACGCGGCAGATGCACGACCCAGGGCTCACCGGGGTGGTGGTCACCGGCGTGGAGATGCCGCCGGATCTGGCCACGGCCTACATCAGCGTGCGCCTGCTCGTCGGCGACGACGACGAGCGGCAGCGCCAGCGGGCGCTCCAGAGCCTGCGGCGCGCGGCGCCCCGCTTCCGGCGCGCCCTCGGGCCCCGGCTCCGCCTGCGGCGCCTTCCGGAGCTGCGCTTCACCTACGACACCGGCCAGGACGCTGCCCGCCGCGTGCAAGAGCTGCTGGACGAGATCGCCGAGGAGCCCAAGGGCCAGGACTAGAGCAACGATCAGGTGCCAGAGGGCCCCCATCCGCGTGAGGAGAAACGCTCTCGTCTGCTCACGGCTCGGTGCTTTAGCGGGCCTCGGTTTCCTCGACCAGCGCTTTGCTCCTCCGTCGACGGGCTCAGCACTTCCACCAGCAGCGTCGGATTCACGGCGGTGTGCTGCTTCGGGTCCTCGGGATCCAGCTCCAAACGCCCGCAAACGACCGCCACATCCGGATAGGTGCCGAGGCCCGTCGCCAAGACGCGGACGCGCAGGTCTGGGCTGAACACCCGGCAGGGGCGGCTGGCGAGCGCATTGCCCAGCAAACGTGCGATGTTCGCGGTGACGCCGGCGTGCTCCGGTGAGCCTCCCGACATGGCGTACACCTGGCCGCTCAGGTACTCGTGCTTGACGCTGCTGTCCTGTTCGAGCCTCAGGTACTCATCGAAGGTGAAGCGATGATGGTTCCCCTGGGCCACGCGATCAGAATAACACGTCGCCGGGCCCGCCGCCGTGGTGGCGGGTCGGTCAGCGTCCGCGTTCGAGGATCAGAAGCTGCACGCGCCGGTTGCGGGCGCGGTTGGCGTCGTTGGTGTTCGGCAGGATGGGCTTCTCCTGGCCGTAGCCTTTGGCCGTGAGCCGAGAGGCATCCACCCCGAGATCGACCAGGGCGCCTTTGACGGCCTCGGCGCGCTCCTGGCTCAGGCGCAGGTTGTACGGCGCCGCGCCGGTGTCGTCGGTGTGGCCCTGGATCTCGACCAGCCGCAGCTCGTCGTGCTCTTTCAGCACCTCGGCGAGCTCCGCCAGGATGGCCATCGAGTCTGGCAGGATGTCTGCCGAGTCGTGCTGGAAGTGCACCTGCTTGGCGATCTTCACTTCCTTGGCGGTGATGGTGACGTTGGGGCGGGCGGGGCGCGGCGCGAGGTTGATGCGGGTGCGCAGATCCTCGCGTGCCTCGACGTCGATCTCGACCACGTTTGGCAGGTAGCCGTCCGCTTCGGCGCGGATCTTGACCGTGCCCTGCGGCACGTTCTCGAAGCGGAAGGCGCCGGCCCCGTCCGCGGTCAGCTCGAGCTCGCGCCCGAGCTTGTCGGTGATCTTGACCTTCGCGTTCGGGATCGGCGCGCCGGTCTCGATGTTCGCCGCCGTGCCGATGACGTTGCCCACCTTGGCGAGCGGCTGCAGCTCGCACTGCACCGTGACGACCACGTCGCGGCCGGCCGCCTGCATCTGGCCGCCTGGAGGTGGCGGCGCGCCCGGAGCTTGCGGGTAGCCGGGCGGCGTGTAGCCGCCGGGCGGCGCGGCGC
>JAEZYZ010000269.1 GCA_023418705.1 Pseudomonadota bacterium
GGCCCCCCCGACGCCACCGCGGACGCCCCACCCGCCGCGGCCGGTCCTGAGCCCGACGCGGCGGCCGGCGGCGCCGGCCCGTTCGATCCGGACGTGACGGTGTTCGGCGTCGATGCGGGGTCCGACCCGCCGCCAGCGACGTCCGAGCCCGGCGCGGCGGCGTGCGACGCAGGCGCTGTCGCGCCGCCGAGCAGCGCCGACGCTGGCCCGGCGTCGACGCCCGAGCCCGAGCCCGAGCCCGAGCCCGACGCGGGTGACGATCCGGACGCCACCGCCGCCCCCACCCTGGCGGGGCTCGTGTGGATCAGCGAGCTGCTGCCGAACGAGCCCGGCGCCGACGGCACCGCCTTGCAGAGCTTCGTCGAGTTGTCGGGCGTGCCCGAGACCCTGCTGGACGGCGCGCGGCTCGAGCTCTTGAACGGCGCCGATGGCAAGGTCTACGAACGGCACGCGCTGACGGGGACCATCGACGCCTCGGGTTTCTTCGTCCTGGGCGAGCCCGACGTCGCTGCCCTCGACCAGAGCGCGAAGCTGAACCTTCAGAACGGCCCGGACAGCGTGCGCCTGGTCGACGCCACGGGAGCGGTGGTCGACGCCGTGGGCTACGGCGTCTTCGAGCCCGATCAGGTCTTCGCCGGAGAGACCTCGCCGGCCCCGTTGCCACCCGAAGGTCAGACGCTGTCGCGACGCTTCACGGACGCGACGCCCGTGGACGGCGACGACAACGCCCAGGACTTCTGCGTGGGGGATCCGACACCTGGTGCGCCGCCGATCTGCAGCGCACCGGATCCGCAGATGGACGCCGGCACCACCCCACCGGAGGAGACTCCCGACGCCGGCTCGCCTTGAAAGCCCCCGTGCCGCTGGAGCGACCAACGGTTTGCGGAGCAAAGCGTTGGTCGCGGGACCTGAGACCATCTAGAGCACCGATCCGTGAGCGGACGCGAGGGCTTCCCGATGAATCGGGGCCCTCACCCGAATGGGGCCCCGATTCATCGGGATCTCGGCGCTGGCAAACGGATCGGTGCTCTGGCGCCGCCCCTCGAAACGCGAACGGACGGGTTGCTAAAGCGCGCGGCCTTTGCGCAAACTGCCGGGACCCCCCGTGTTGATCCACACCACCGCCGACGACCTTTCGCTCGAGCTCACTGCCGTGGAGAAGCTTTTGTGCTTCCGTTTTCGTCCGCTCGTCCTGCGGCGTGAGCAGGTGGAGCGTGTCACCTCCGGCGTGCCAGAGACCTCCTGGACCGACCTGCGCGCGCCCGGCACCGCGGTGCCGGGCCTCATCCGGGCGGGCAGCTACTTCACCCGGCGCGGGCGCGAGTTCTGGCTCGTCCAATTCAAGCGCCACACCCATGTCGCCACCATCGATCTGACGGGGCACCGCTACCGGCGTCTGGTGCTCGGGTCGAGCGACAGCGATCTGGCCGCCTTCTTCACCAGCTGGAGCCAATCCTGAGACGGAGGCGCCCCCGCGCTCAAGCGGCGGCGCCCGACAGCTTCGGCGACCAGACGGTCACGCGGTTGCGCCCGCCCCGCTTGGAGGCGTACAGGGCCTCGTCGGTCGCCTTGAACAGGCTCTCCCAGGTCTGGCCTGCGGCCGGGCAGGTGGCGACGCCGAGCGAGCAGGTGACCCGCAGCGGCCCGAGCTCGCTCGGGAACACCGTCTGCTCGAGCTCACTGCGGATCCGCTCGGCCAACAGCTCTGCGCCGCGGGCGTCCGTCTCCTCGCACACGATCACGAACTCCTCGCCACCGAAGCGACCGACCACGTCGGTGTCGCGCTTGGCGCGCTTGAGCACGGCGGCGAACCCGCGGATGACGACGTCGCCGACGTCGTGCCCGTAGGTGTCGTTCACTTTCTTGAAGTGGTCGATATCCGTGATCAGGACGCTCAATGGCTTTTTGAAGCGCAGCGCGCTCCTCAACTTCTGCCCGGCGACCTCGGTCAGCGCGCGCTTGTTGAAGAGGCCCGTCAGTCCATCGGTGGTGGCCATCTCTTCGAGCCGTTTGAGCATGCGGGCGTTGGCGAGCGACACGGCGATGTGGCTGGCGAGCACCTCGAGCGTCGGTCGCACCGCGTCGCCGAAGGAGGCCTTGCGCTTGGAGCCGAGGACGATGGTTCCGAGCGCTCGTTCGTGGACCAACAGCGGCAGCACCAGGAGGCTCGGCATCTTCGGCGGCGCGAGCCGCCGCGTGAAGACCATCTGGCGCGCTGGATCGTAGTCGCCCCGGTACGGCAGCGGGTGGCGGTTGGCGACCACCATCGACACCAGCCCGGCGTTGTGCCGATAGCGCTGGCCGACCAGCTCCTTGGCCTCTTCGCCGCTCACGGCGCAGATCTCGTGCTCACCCGAGCTGCGATCGAACAGGGTCACGGCGGCGAAATCGAAGGACGCGAACTCGCGCGCGCTGTTCACCCCGGCCTCGATCACGGACGCTTCGGTGGTCGCCGCCGCCAGCGCCTCGGCCGCCCGATACAGCTTGCCCTGCTCGTGTTTGGCGCGCTCGAGCTGAACGAAGACCCGCTCGTTCTCGATCGCCCGGAGCGCAAACCGGGTCGCTTCGAGCAACAGCTCCTCTTCACGGGTGGTGAACGGCTCGCGCGCTTCGCGGTCCACCAGCAGCACGCCGCGCGGGTGCCCGTGATCGATGACAGGGACGGCGCACACCGCGCCCACGCTGGTGTGCTGCGCGTAGTGCGGCACGTGCTGCGCGGCTTTCGGACCGGTGAGGCCGATCGGCTCACCGCGCGCCATGCAGGCGGCGAAGATGCCGTCCCGAGCGCCGAACGGCCCCGGAAAAATGCCGTCCTCTTGCGTCGAGAGCTCCTGAATGCGCAGCTTCGTGCCGGCCGCGTCGAGCCACAGCAGCACGGCGGTCTTGAGCCCGAGGCTGCGGCGCAGGAGGTCGAGGGCGAACTTGAGGGCGGCGTTGATCTCTTCCACGCCCGAGCGCAGCAGGCGCTCTTCGTCGGAGTGCGGCGCGCCGTGCAAGGAGACCCGATCGCCCCCGGTGCTCGGCGCTCCGAGCAGACGGTAGGAGCGCGCGGCGTCCTTCATCTTCTGGATTTCGTTCTCGATCCGCGCCCGGCTCAAGCGCCGGACCCGGGCAATTTCGGAACGGAAGACCAGCAGGTTCAAGAAGGTGAAGAGCGCGAGCAGCCCCGCGTGCACGAAGAACTGCGCCGGACGCGCTTGCAGGAACAGCGTGAACGCGGCTTCGAGCCCGAGCGCGAACAACAGCGTCCCGATCGCCGCCGCGGGGCGAGCGAAGGCAGCGCTCAACATCATCAAGCCGTAAATCAGCGGGTAGACGGCCGGCTGCAGCGCTGCCGGCACCGCCAAGATCCCCCCGTAGGCCAGCACCACCAGGTGCGTGAACAGCTCCAAGTCGAGCCGCAGCGCTTCGGCCGCGTTCAGGCGCCTGAGGCGGCGGAAGATCCTGAGCGCCAAGGAGGCGGCGAACGCCGCGCCCACGACCCCTTGAAACCCCGAGAGCTCGGGCAGGCGCTGCACCCCGACCAGGTACGCGCCGAAGCCCGCACCGAGCAGCGTGCCCGACGACCGAGCCAACGCCTGCTGCACGGCGAGGGCTGCACGCACCAGCGGATCCATGCATCAGCGCCGTACCAGGGTGACGTCCCCCCGGACCAGTTTCCGGCGTTTGGGCGATCGACCGCGGTCCGGCGTGCCGCCCGGACGGTCCGTTGCGGCGGCAAAAAGGGGGTCGGCCGCGGCGCGGCGTAGTAGTAACGATGCGGGTGAGGACTGGTCTCCGGCTGCAGATCCTGCTCTTGCTCGGCAGCCTGCTGGTGCTCGCGTTCGTGCCGCTGTTCTTCGCGGTGGCGACCTACACCAGCTACACGATCCAACAGCTCTCCGAGTCCCACGCGCGCGCTCTCGGTCGCAGTGTGGCAGCCTCCTTGAGGAGCGCCCGCTCCGAGCGCACCGGCGAAGAGCTGGCCGCCCTGGTCGACGAAGCCGCCGAG
>JAEZYZ010000300.1 GCA_023418705.1 Pseudomonadota bacterium
ACGCCGCGCCCCAACCGCAACGCCGCGCCCCGACCGCGACGCTGCGCCCAAGCCGCGACGCTGCGCCCAAGCCGCGACGGCGCCGGGTCGCGTTGTTCGGTTTGGGGTTTGCACCCCAACGCAGCTCCAAGCGGGCGCTGTGCTTCCCCCGACCCACCGGCGCCAGGGGCATCGGCCGGCCGCTTCGCCACGACCTGCCACGGCCTGCCGTGCCTCGTCTCACCTCTTCGCTGCAGACAACCCCCGGGTGCTTATGCTCCGGTGCATGGCAACCATCGGACTCATCGGGGCAGGGAACATCGGAAGTCAGCTCGCGCGGCTGGCGATCGCCCCCGGCCACGACGTCGTGCTCAGCAACTCGCGCGGTCCGGAGACGTTGTCCACCCTGGTGGCGGAGCTCGGTGAGCGGGCACGCGCTGCGACCCCCGAAGAAGCGGCCAAAGCGGGGGATCTGGTGGTGGTGACGATCCCGCTCAAGAACTATCGCTCGGTGCCGGTCGAACCGCTCGCGGGCAAGATCGTGATCGACACGATGAACTACTACCCGCAGCGCGACGGGAACATCGCCGAGCTCGACCAAGAGCGGACCACGACCTCCGAGCTGTTGCAGGCGCACCTGCCGAAGTCGAAGGTCGTCAAGGCGTTCAACCACATCTATGCGGCGGAGCTCACCCAACATGGACAGCCCGCCGGCAGCAAGGATCGGCGGGCGCTCGTGATCGCCGGCGACGACCCAGCGGCGAAGGCGGCGGTCGCGGAGCTCATCGACCAGTTCGGGTTCGACACCGTCGACGCTGGACCGCTCGCGGAAGGCTGGCGCATCCAACGAGACACGCCCGGATACGGTCCGCGCCGCACGGCCGCAGAGCTTCGCCAGGATCTGGCGCGCGCCAAGCGCTATTCGGAGCAGTAGCGCCTCGCCGATTTCGGGGGAGCGGCACCTTCCCGCTCCCCGTCGGTGCGCCGCGGCCCCGGGCTCCGGGCTCCCGGCGCCGCGGCCCGCTGGCAGCTACCAGTCTCCCGACGCGCTCAGCCCGGCGGCGTCTCCCGCCATCCACGGCGCGACCCGGAGGCGCGTGCCGGCGGCGTCTGGGGCGGCCTGCGTTCCCGCTCCCGCGTAGCGCAGCGCCAGCGGCACCCCCCAGCCGGCGACCGCCCCGAGCGCCAGACCGAACAGGACGTCGGAGGGGTAGTGCATTTCCGTCATCAGGCGCTCGGCGGCGCTGAGGGCCGTCGCGCCGATCATGGCGCCGCAGGCGATGCCATCGGCGGCGCCGCCGTACAGCCGTAGCTTCGCGTGGTGCAAGCAGGTCACCCCGGCGGCGGCCAAGACGGTTGCCGGGTGGCCGGCGATGAAGCTCCGGTTGCGATCCCGGCTATCGGGATCGCACAGCCCGACGCCTTCGCGAAACTCTGGGTCGTCGCACCGGCGGGTGACCAGCGGTCGCTCCCGCACCACCACCGTCTGCGAGCCCCACAACACGACGGCGACGGTACCGAACGCCTCCAGATCGGTGATCGACAGCTGCAAGGCGAGATCGGGGTCGTCGTGCACCGCCAGCGGGACGATGAGCGAGTCGATCACGCGATAGGCCATGGCACCATAGAAGATCGCATTGCCGGCGACGGACACGCGCTTGCGCGCGCTGATATCCGTCACCGCTAGCGGCTCGCCGAGCGCGTCGTCGAAGGCGAGGCCCCCGCGCCAGTTGACGTCCGCCTGCGGCCCCCAGAACCGCAGGTACACGCCGACCCCGACCGCGACGGGCGCCGCGACGTACTCCCAGGGCTCGGCCTTGCGAAACCCGGAGGGAAAGCGCGTGCCGCCCTCACCGCCGGGCGCGGGCGCGGCGCCAGCGGGACTCGAGGTCCATAAAGGGAGCACTCCGAGGGCGCCGGCCAACAGTGGGCCCGCCAAACCGCGCCGGGGTCGCCGCATCCTGCATCGGTAAGGCACCACCCCGACCCGACAAGGGCTACGCATCCAGTTTCGCGGCATTTTTGTGGGATAGCGAAACGTGAGCCTTTATTCGACCGTTCCAGCGCGAGGTTTCCATTTGATTCTGAGAGGTCCGGGTCAGCCGCTCTCACCGAACGCGCCGCCGCACGTTCGGTCGTTCCCCACGACCTTCAGGAGGCCGGATGGATTCACGTCAATTTACCCGCCGACGGTTTCTCACGACCGCGGGCGTGACGGTCACGCTGCCGATGCTGCCGTCTCTCCTTTATTCACCGCGCGCACAGGCCGCCGCCGACTGCAGCAGCGTGAAGCGGTTTTTGGCCTACATGTTCCCGAACGGCCACCACATGCCGGAGCACATGCCCGAGGGGACCGGGAGCTCCTGGTCGCTGCCGCCGATGCTCCGGGCCATGGAAGATCTGAAGAGCGAGCTCACGTTCGTGAGCGGGCTCGAAAATCAACAACGGCGGCGGGAGTTCGGCGACCACGCCATCGGCTGCGGCTCCCTGCTCACGGCCCGCAAGCCAACGGCCAATCAGCAGCGCACCAACATGTCGGTGGACCAGGCGATCGCCGACGCCATCGGGGACTGCCGCGGCCTGCACTCGCTGCAGCTCGGCACGCACAACGCCGGGCCGACGGACGCGTTCGGGACGTACTACACCCGCAGCATCTCCTGGCGCGGCCCGGTCGAGAACAACGGCGACGGCAGCCTTTCCTTTCCAGCCGGCGATGCGACGCCGCTCGGCAAGGAGATCGATCCCCAGCGCGCGTTCGATCGGCTCTTTCAGGGGACGGATCCCGACAGCAGCGCCGCCGAGGCGGAGATGCGGCGCGCCCTGCGCAAGAGCGTGCTCGACACCGTGACCACCCACGGCAGCTCGCTGCAGACCCGACTCAACGCGGAGGATCGCGTCAAGCTCGACCAACTCTTCACGGGCATCCGGTCGCTCGAGCAAGAGCTGCAGTCGATCCCCTCGCCCGCGGCTTGTGCCCCGCCCGAAGCGCCGGGGGACGATCTCGACCGCGATTTCCCTCGCTTGCTCGACTACATGCACACGCTGATGGCGCTGGCGTTCCAGTGCGACGTCACGCGGGTGATCACCTTCATGATGGGCGACGCGCTGAGCAACCGCAATCTGTCCTTCATCCCCGACGTCGCGTCCGTCGGCGGCGAAGCCGGCGACCACTCCGTCTCACACCACACGGGGGACTCGCGGCTGGTCGCGAAGTTTCGCGCCATGGTGCTGTGGAAGATGGAGCAAATCGCCTCTTTCTTGCGCAAGCTCCAGTCGCTCCAGGATTTCGACGGGCAGCCTCTGCTCAACAACACCCTCGTCTTCATCAGCAGCGAAATCGCCGATGGCAACCGTCACAACCACGACGACAAGCCGATCCTGCTCGCCGGCAGGCTCGGCGGGCTGGTGACGCCCAATCGGCACGTGCGCTTCCCCACGAGCCGCGACTACTCACAGGTGAAGACGTACGGCGACTTCTTCATCACCCTGCTCGACCTCTACGGAGTGAGGACGACCAGCTTCGGTCAGGACGGAAAGGAGGCCATCCAATGGCATCGCTGAGGCTTCAGATCGCTTTCGCGCTCGGCGCGATCACAGCCGCGGGCTGCTCGGGAGAGATCGCTGCGCCCGGCGCCGACGGAAGCGGCCCGGGTGCCGGCACGGGCTCCTCGACCAGCTCGAGCGGAGGATCGGGCGCCGGGACGTCCGCTGCTGGCGGGGCGACGGGATCGGGCGGCGAGGGCGGGAGCGGTGCGGGCGCCGCGGTCGTCCCCAGCGACCCCGGCTACGTCGTCATGCGGCGGCTGAACCGCACCGAGTACAACAACACCGTCCGTGACTTGCTCGACACCCCACTGCGCCCGGCAGACGAGTTCCCTGCGGACGACCTGGGCGGCGAGTTCGACACCGTCGGCACGGCGCTCAGCCTCTCGCCGACGTACGTGATCCAGTACGAACGGGCAGCTCACGCGCTGGTCGACGACCTGTTCGCGGCGGACGCCGAGCGCCGCGAGCGCATCATCACCTGTGACGTCGCCGAAGAAGGCGACACCTGCGCCCGGAGCATCTTGAGCGCGTTCGCGCGACGAGCCTGGCGGAGGCCCGTCACGGAGCTCGAAGTCGACTCTTTGATGCTGCCGTTGCAAACCGCGGGCGAGATCGGAGCGAGCCCGACCGAGGGCCTGCGCCACGCGCTGGCGGCGGTGTTGCTATCGCCGTACTTCCTGTTCAAGATCGAAGCGGACCCGAATCCCATCGCTGGCGAGCAGCGCCGCCTGACCTCGCATGAGCTCGCCACGCGGCTATCGTACGCAATCTGGAGCACGACGCCGGATGACGCGCTGCTTTCGGCGGCCGACGCGGATGAGCTCTCGACCGACCAGCAGGTGGCCGCTCACGTGGACCGCATGCTCGACGACCCTCGTTCGGACGCGCTCGTGGACAGCTTCGCCTCGCGCTGGCTCGAGTTTCAACACCTCGAGCGCCACGAGGTCGAGGCGGATCTCTTCCCGGAGTACTCCGCGGATTTGGCCCTGGCCATGAAGGAGGAAGCCCGCCTCTTCATTCAGGAGTTCCTGAGCGCCGATCTTCCCGTCACTCAGATGCTGACGGCCCCCTTCACCTTCGTGAACGAGGAGTTGGCCGAGCACTACGACCTGCCGGCCCCCACCGGGGGTGGCGGTGAGCTACAGCGCGTCGACACGACCGGAACCGAACGCGCGGGTCTCCTGACGCTCGGGGCGCTTTTGACCCACACCTCCTTTTCATCGCGCACCTCTCCCGTGCGCCGCGGGGAGTTCGTGTTCTCGCGTATGCTCTGCGGCACGGTTCCGCCACCGCCCCCCGGCGTCGAGGGCGAGCCGGCCGAGGTCGACGGACTCACGTTCCGGCAGCGCCTGGAGCTGCACCGGAAGGACCCAGCCTGCGCCGGGTGCCACACGATGATGGATCCCATCGGGTTCGGCCTCGAACAGTACGATGGCATTGGCCGCTTCCGAACGCACGAGGGCGACGCACCGATCGATGCCAGCGGTGAGTTCGAAGGGAAGCCATTCAGTGGCGCGATCGAGCTCGGCGCCGTGCTGGCTACGGATGCGCGGGTCCCGGAGTGCGTGACGCAGAAGTTCATGACGTTCGCGGTGGGCCGGCTCATGACGAGCAGCACCGATCAGAGTTGGGTCGCCCACATCACAAACCAGGCGCTGGCTGAAGGCGGCAGCCTGCGCGACGTCGTGCGCACCGTGCTCCTGAGCGAGCCGTTCCGGAGCCGCCGACCGCCGACGATGTGAGCAGCCCACGTCGTGCGTGACGGGCGTCAGCCGCCGGCGAGGCTGACGCCCGTCATGCGTTTGTGGGCCTCGCTGCGCTAGCTTTCCTCGGGCGAGCTCGCGTCGCAGTCAGGAGCCCATGATCGCCAGAGCTTCGAGCATCGAGTCGGCCCGCGTTGAGTCACCTCGTCCCCTGACTCGAGCGCGCCTGTCGGCGGCAGGTCCGCTCGGGACCCTGCTGAACGAGCACCGAGTGATCCTGCTGACGACGGACCTGCTCCAGAGCTGGGCGCTGCGCGTCGAGCACGATCAGGAGGTCGTCCGGCGCGAGCTGCGTGTCCTGTCGCGTTTTCTGACCACCTACATCGACGAGAGCCATCACAAAAAGGAAGAATCCATCCTGTGGCCGGCGCTTGGGGCGGCGGCGCCGCCGCATGCTGCGCTCTCTGAGCTCGAGCACGAACACGATCAGGAACGCTACTTGATGGCGGTCTTCGGTCAGCTCTCCAGGGAGATTGGCGCGTGGTCGGACCATGCCCGCCTGCACTTTGCCTCGATCGCCCATGAGTTCGTGGCCTTGCAGCGGCGTCACGTGCAGACGGAGTCAGAGATCGTCTACCCCCTCGTCGAAAGCAGCCTCGACGCCGCTCGCCAAGCCCGGCTGTGGTCCGAGCTTCAACGCTTCGACTGCGAGGCAAAGGTGCGACGCTTGCAAAGCCGGCGCCTGCTGCAAGCGCTCTGCCCGCCGAGCATGAAGACAGGCGCCTTGTTGGTCCCGGTCGAGCGACTCCTGGAGCGCGTCGCGCCGGCAGTGAGCCCGCGCATGCGCGGGAACGAGGCATTGCGCATTGCGATGGATCACGGCACCCATTACCTACCGGTGACCCTAGACGGCGCTGCCGTCGGTCTCGTTTGCACCTGCGACCTGAAGGGCGACCGGCTCGAACGCTCGGTCGCCGCTCTGATCGAGGACCGCTCCGTCACCATCCCCAGCCACGCCACGAGCCTCGAAGCGTTGCAGCTGATGACCCGGAAGCGCGTCGGGGCCCTGCTGGTGAGCACCGGAGAAGGCCAGTACGGGGTCATCACGAGCGCCGACCTCGAACGAGCGGACCTGCCAGCCCCGGAGCGTCGCCCAGAGTCGCCGCGTGCGCGACTGGCAAACGGATCGGCGTTCTAGCTAGGTTCGTCTAGTCTACGCGAGCTCCCGACGCGGGGAATCGCAACGCGGCAGCCTGCCTCGATGAGACGGGCTGCCGCAGCTTGGATCGCGGAGGTCGTACGTTTGTCGTCGAGCCGACGTGGCACGCGCGGTGCACCAGCGCCGCGCGCTGCAGGACCGATGACCATGATCCATCCGCCGCTTCGCGCTTTCATCGTGCTCCTCGTTATCGGGCTTGCCCCGAGCCTTGGTGAGGCTTCCTCGAAGGGAAGCGCCGCGCCACCGCCCGGCGGGACGCGCCCGCAGCTGGCCGTGCTGCCGCCGCCCGGGCTCACGCCGCGCTCGCCAGGCGATGCTCCACTGCCACCGCACCACGACCATTACGAGACCCTCTATGCTGCGCAAGATGTTCTGAAAGTCGCGACCTCCGTTGGCTTCGCGCTGACCACTGCAGCCGGCGTCGTCTCGGCGTTCAACCAGCCAACGCTCTTCGGCGATGGCCGATGCGCCGACAGCCCGAATCCGAACGAAGGAGGCGGCATGGTCCTGACCCCCGCGTTCGGGCTCTACGCCTCCAACCCTCAGATACTCGGTGGCGAGGATACGGTCGACGAAACCTGGCCAAAGTTCGGCCGAACGCTGCACCTGGGCGTCGCGCTCATCACCGCGGCTGCCTACTGGATCACCACCGGCATCGAATTGTCCGCGGATCGGAGGTTCCATGCGCCAGCTCATGGGCGAGCGCGGCAGAGTGACCGCGCGTGGAGGTCGCGATGAGCGTGCGGCGCACCCTCACCGTCGGGAGCGTCGCCGCGGCACTGCTGTCGGGCGGCTGCAGCACCACCACTAAAGAGTCGCTGATGCGCTCGGCGCTCGAGGGGGACGAGGCGCGACAGGAGTGGTTCGAGGCGACCCTGCGCATCCTGGATACCCGGCCAGAATACGTGGACCAGTTCTACGAGCTGGTCCGCAAACATCCGGGCACGCTCGATCGCTTCATCCAGAACACGTCACGCGGACTGAAGGACGAACAGCTCGCCCAGATGACCGCACGCCACCTCGTCAAACACCCGCCTTCTGTCTATCAAGTCCTGATCCAAACGCTGCGGGAGTCGGACGGTTGGGAAGGTGCGCGCGCCGCCATCGCCGACGCGATCGTGGCCGAGCGGGAACGGGTTGCGCGAGTGGGGCGCGAGAACCCCGAGATGATCCGCGTCACCATGGTGGACACGCTCGAAGCAGCGCCTGGGTCCAAGCCCGTTCAAAAGGCCATTATTCGGGCGATGGAGCGGAAGACCGAGGTGGCTGCGGACGTCATCACCAACGAGCCGGACCTGGTCTACGCGACCATGCTCGCCACCGTCTCCAACGTGTTGAAGAAACCCGAGGCGCGCGAGGCGTTCATCCGTGCCATGCACGCTACCAGCTCGCGCCTGGCCGGCATTTTGGCCGACAACCCGAAGCTCATGCAGCGGATGATGGAAGCGCTGGTCGGGGAGCTCGCCGAAGAGCCGGAGGTCCTGCGAGATCTGGCCAAGACGCTGGCGGCTGACGTGGTGGAGTGAGACGACTCCGTCGGGGCTGGCCGAAACCGACGTAGCGATGGTCGTCGGGTTGCGACGAGATGTTCAGTCGCGTGGCGCTTGCGGAAAATGACAGCGTCTGCCGAACACATCGCGCGCACCCCCGCACGACCCAAGCCGGCCACCACCCTTCGGTGTTACATGCCCGAAGTTGCGACCGCACGAACAGCGGACCTGCAACTTTACGGAGGCAAATGGTCAAAGGACGTCATTGTGGGTGGCTCGGTGCCGTGGGCGCACTGGCGCTGCTGGTGGGGTGCTCGGGTACGGACATCGGCACCAGCGGTGAGGGCGACAGCGGCTCCCTTTCGGGCGAACTCGAGGTGCTCGTTTCGGACTACGAGACCTGGGAGGAGCAGACGGTCATGCTGCGCACCGCGACAGGCGAGCGCGTGGAGCTGGTGTTCGAGCAGGCACCCGATCTCGTCACCGGCGATCGTATCGTGGCCCGAGGGTTCGACCTCGATGACGAGCGGTTTCGGGTGACCGCGTTCGAACTGGTCCAAAGTGACGTTGGAAAGACGCAGCAAGAGCTGGTCGGAGCGCCCGTGCTGCGCCGGCAGCGGGTCGCGCTGCTGCTCGTGAACTGGTCTGGTCCGGACGCCACCACCGTAGCGTCGGCAACCAGCACATTGACCACCGGCACGAGCTCCACGCGCAACAATTTCCTCGAGAGCTCCTATGGCCAGCAGGACGTGTCCGGCGACGTCTACGGCTGGTTCACGATCCCGGCGCCCAACGGGTGTGACTACTCGTCCATCCGCAACACCGCCGACGCGGCGGCTGGGGCCGCTGGCGTCGATCTCTCAGCCTATCAGCACGTCGCCTACTACTTTCCGAGGACCAGCGCCTGCAGCTGGAGCGGACTGGGCAGCGTGGGCTCACCAACCCGGCCAGCCAAGCACACCTGGTACAACGGCTCCCTCTCGGGCGTGCTGACCCATGAACTCGGGCACAACTTCGGGCTCTCGCACTCCCGGTCCCTCCGCTGCGGCAATGCGAGCATCGCGCCGCAGTCCGCGTGCAGCTATTCGGAGTACGGAGATGTGTTCGATCCCATGGGTCGCGGGCTCAGCCGACACTTCAACGCTTACCACAAGTACGTCGAAGGTTGGTTTGGCAAGTGCAATGCGGTCACGGCGCCGTCCGGCGGTAGCTTCGACATCGTTCCCACCGAGGTGGCGTCCGACGGCGTGCAACTCCTGCGCGTACCGATGGCCCCCGCTCTGTGCCCGCCGATGTCCCGCTCGACCAGCAGCTGTCAGTACATGGTCGAGTATCGTCAACCCATCGGTTTCGATGGACGCAACGGAAGCGTGAGCGGCGTCCTCGTGTACGCGGCGCCCACATCGACCATCACCAACCCGTCCCTCCTCGACATGACACCGTCGACCAGCAGCTTCAACGACGCCATGCTCGGATTAGGACGGACCTTCACCGATCCGAACGGTGTGGCCATCACCGTGGAAGCCACGGATGCCAACAAGGCGACCGTGCGCGTCCAGGTGCCCGGCGGCGCCGGCGACGCGACCTGCCTCGACGGGAGCACCTACACCGGCGGCACACCCGAGCCCGAGCCCGAGCCTGAGCCTGAGCCCGAGCCGGAGCCTGAGCCCGAGCCGGAGCCCGAGCCGGAGCCTGAGCCCGAGCCGCCCCCACCCCCGGCGTTGAGCGGCTCGCTCTCCCTCACCACCAACTCCAGCTACTACTACTGCGCGACGGTGGCGGTGACGAACGCCGGACCGAGCAGCGTCAACGGCTGGACTGCGGTCGTCGATGTGAACCAGAGTCGCCCCTTCACCGGCTCAAACGCGAGCTTGGCGCTGTCTGGGCAAACGCTGACGGCGACGGCGCGCAGCAACAACTCGAACCTCGCCCCGGGTGCGAGCACCACGTTCCGCTTCTGCGCGACCAAGTCGGGGTCGGACTGGCAACCCACCGTGGTCAGCGTCACCAGCCCCTGAGCCCTCGAAGGCGGGGCGTTCAGCGCGGTGACACAATCCATCGATTGTGTCACCGCGCGTGCGCGACAAGCACGGACGCCCCGGCAATCCTAGGGGCATGAACGCCCACTACCCACCCCCAGCAGTCGTTTTCCAAAAGCGCGCGAGCGCCGCCACCACGAGCTCGATTCCTCGCGCCACCCTGCTCCGCCACGTGCGCGCGGCTTGGTGGCTGATAGCGATCGGCATGATTTCCGGGGCCATCTTGGGGCTCTGGTCCTTCGGTGAGCCGGTCTCGCCGCCGCAGGGCTTTGCCGACTTCGACGACGTGCCTCGGCGACTGACGCGGCTCGCCCACATTGCGGCGATCGCGCTGCCGGTCTTGCACCTCTCTTACCTGCGCTCGAGCGCTGTGCTCGAGGCGCGCGCTCGGCTGCGCGGATGCCAGCTGATGCTCTTCGGAGCGATCTGCTTGCCGCTTCTGCTGGCGGTCAGTGCCTTTTCTTCGGCTTGCTTGTACTTGCTTCCCATTCCGGTCACGGCGCTGATCACCGCCGTGATCTTGCTGGCGACCCGCATCGGCGACGGGGAGGTCGCGTCGTGAAGATCGCGCTCGTCGCGCTCAGCGGGGTGCGTGTAAGAAACGAAGAGCTCGTGCGACTGGGCGTCACCCTGCCTGGCTTCGTGCAGCGGGGACGGGTGATCGCGTCACTCCCCAGCCTGGGACTGCTCACCGTCGCAGCGCTGACCCCGCCAGAGCACGAGGTCTGCTACTTCGAAGTCGAGGACGCTTCGAGCATCGACCATGCCCTCACGGATTTCGACCTGATCGGCATCTCGTCGTTCACCGCAAACATCAACGACGCCTACGCTTTGGCTGACCGGCTTCGAGCTCGCGGACGCCGCGTCGTGCTGGGTGGGATCCACGTCTCGTTGTTACCGGACGAAGCGATCGAGCACGCGGATGCCATCGTGGTGGGCGGCGCCGAGGGCGCCTGGCGTGAGTTGCTTTGCGACGCGGGTCGCGGCACGTTGCGGCGCGCTTATCGGGGCGCTCTCGACGGCGTGTTTTCTCCGGGCCTGTATGCCAAACCCCGGTTCGATCTGCTCCGCGGCCGCGCGTACAGCCGCCTCACCGTCCAGACCTCCCGTGGCTGTCCGCGAGCGTGCGAGTTCTGCGCCGCCAGCCTGCGCATCACGAGCCGCTATCAGCAAAAGCCGGTGGAGCTGGTGATCGCCGAGCTGCGGGAAGCACGCCGCCAGTGCGATCAGCCGTTCTTCGAGTTCGCGGACGACAACACCTTCCTCGATAGGCGTTGGTCGCGGCAGCTGCTCGCGGCGCTTGAGCGGGAGCAGCTCCACTATTTTACGGAGACCGACGCGTCGGTCGCGGACGAACCGGAGCTTTGCGATCGCATCGCTGCCTCAGGCTGCCGGCAGCTGCTGATAGGCTTCGAGAGTCCATCCGCCGCGGATCTGAAGGGCGTCGACCCGGCGGGCTGGAAGGGACGACGCGCATCAGATCTCCATCGGGTCGTCGATACCCTACAGTCACGCGGCGTGAGCGTGAACGGCTGCTTCATCCTGGGCCTGGACGCCCACACTCCGGACGTGTTCCCGCGATTGCTCGACGCGGTTCGCGCCTCGGGCTTGGCGGAGGTTCAGTATACGGTGCTCACGCCCTTTCCGGGAACGCCGCTGTATCGCCGGCTCGCGGCGGAGGGACGTCTCTTGCCGAATGCAGGATGGAGCAACAGGACGCTGTTCGACGTCACCTTCACCCCGAAGAACATGAGCGTGGCCGAGCTCGAGGCGGGCTTGCGGTTCTTGTTCGAGAACACCTACACCCGATCGGAAACCCGCCGGCGCCAGCGCAACTTCATTCACCAGAAACGTCGGGGGCCTGCACCGGAAGCGAGCGCAGCAGGCTCCTGAGCAACGCCGCGAAGCGCTCGAACTCCTGGCGGAGCAAACCCGTCCGTTGATGGCGGTGGGCGAATGCCATGCGCAGCGTGAGCAGCACCTCGGCGACCCACCGGGCCGAGCTGGCCGAGAGCCCGAGCGCCCGCCGCACCTCCACCAAGGTGGTCTCGAGATACGCACGTTCTACCTCGGCAATCGCCTCTCCCAACGCCGTTTCGCTACCCTGATACTGATAGTAGAGCGGCAGCACCCAAGGGTGTTCGTCGGCGTGCTTCAGGAGAGCCCGAACCCCGTCGAGCGTGTCTTCGATCCAAACTTCGGCGCTGGTCGTGCGCGGCCGCTCCTGAAACTCCGCCAGCACGTCGCCGAAGTGAACCGTTGCGAACCGAATCAAGTCGTCCCGCGACGTTCCGACGTACTTGTACAACCAGGCACGCGAGACGCCGCTGGCGCGCGCCACGCGCGCGTGCGTGATGCCCGCAAATCCATGCTTGGACAAGAGCCGCGCCACGCACTCAGCCACGGCCGCGCCCTTGCGCGACTTGTTCGGTGCTCGCGACGATCCATCGTCCCCGGCGTTCGGCGGCCCTTCAGCCTGCATGGGGCGGCATTCTGCCGCCGAAGCGGCGGCGAGGAAAGCAGCACCAAGGCGTACCGCTGGCGAGCCAGACCGCCCGGAGGCCTCCGTCCCACTTGGCACGGCACCCGCAACGACCTCTGAGGAGGGGCGGGGCCGCGGGGCAAATCGCTCCGCCAGCTTTCGATCGGAGGAGGGCCCATGGCTCGAGATTTCACATCAGGTACTTTGGAGCATGCCGGCGTGCACGGCGCGGAGAGCACCGCGGCGGCGCCTGCCGCCCTGCGTCGTGTCTCCTGGGGAGCGATCTTCGCGGGGACCACGGTCGCGCTCGTGCTCGGTGTCACGCTCAACCTGCTGGGGTTGGGCATCGGCGCGGCTACGGTAAACCCGCTTCAGGAGCAGCAACCGTTCAGCGGCCTGGGAACCGGCGCGATGATCTGGATGGTGGTCGCCAACCTGCTGGCGCTGTTCGCCGGAGGCTGGGTGGCGGGTCGCATGGCTGGCTTGCCGCGTCGCTTCGACGGCGCCTTGCACGGCATCGTCGCCTGGGGCCTGACGACCTTCGTCACCCTCTTCTTCTTGGCCAGCGCGGCCGGCCGCATGATCGGCGGCGTCGTCGGTCTGGTCGGGGAAGGCCTGCAGGCCACGGGGCAAGGTGCCGCGGCGGTCGCCCAGGCCATCGCGCCACAAGAAGCCCAGGTCGAGCAGCTCAGGACCGAAGCGCGCCAGTCGCTCAGCCAACTGAAGGACGACCCAAAGGTCGAAGAGCTGCTCCAAGGCCTGGTCCGCCAAGACGCATCGGCGCGACCGGCGCTGATCGCGTTGCTCGCCCAGCGCACCGACATGAGCCAAGAGCAGGCGCGTACGACGGTGGATGGCTGGGTGGCGCGGATCGACCAACTGCAAGGCCAGGCCGCTCAGGCCGTCGAACAGGCCGGCGCCGCCGCGGCCCGCGCGGTGACCACCGCCGCCATCTGGGGCTTCGTGGGTTTGCTCCTCGGCGGCATCGCGGCCGGTGCGGGGGGAGCGCTCGGAGCACCGCTGCGGTTCACGCGCGGCCGCCGACGCCGAGACGTCGAGACGACGCCGCGCGCCGAGCGAGCACCCAGCGCCGAAGCCTATCCCGCCGGGACCTGAGGCCGCCCGATGCCATCAATCGGGGCCTCGAGGCGAGCCCTGCTCCGGCGTAGATGCGGACCGCCGACCTTCTGCGGTCCGCATCAGCCCAAGATGCCCGAGAGCGGGCCGCAATCCGGCTCGATCCCGAAGCCGTCCGCCATGTGACCAAACGCGTGCAGCACCGAGGTGTGCAGTTTGTGGGCGCTCTGGGTGCTACCAAACTCGAGGAATTGCCCGCACTGCACGCCCAGGTTCTTGCCTCCGATCAACAGGTACTGCATGTCTCTCGGGTTGTGGCTGTGGTTGGTGCCGCTCTCCACGCCCCAATACACGAGCGTGTTGTCGAGCATGCTGCCGTCCCCCTCGGAGATGGAGGCGAGCTTGTGGACGAGGTAGGCGACCTGATCGGCGAACAGCTTGTCGAACTTGATGAACGCCTCACGGGTGGTCATCGACTCCGATCCCACCGACACCGAGTCGTTGGTGCGGCTGACGTGAGCCACGTTGTCGTGCCAGCTATTGTTGTTGGTCGACGCTCGCAAGCCAAACATGCCGTTGTGATGGCTGCCAGAGAAGCCCATCGCGAAACCTGCCACGCGGGTGACATCACAGGTAAAGGCGTTGACGATGATGTCCGCTTGAACCTGGGCCCAGCGCGGGATCGCGCTGGCGTCGCGATCGTCGCGGTCCACGCCGCCGGTGTCGATCCGCTCACAGCTGCCGCCCACCACCACCGGACCGCCATCCCCGCCGCCGGTCATGATCCGGTTCTCGAGCTCTCGCAGCGCCGTGACGTGAGCCTCGAGCTTCTCCTTCTCCGTTCGGCCTAGGAAGGTCTGGATCTTCCTGAGCTCGTCGACGTTGAGCTGAAGGATCGAGCGGGTGATCGCTCGCCGGCTCTCCGCCGCGGCGTCGACCGGCGAAGAGCCGGGCTCGCTCACGCTCCCGTCGAAGTTCACGTCCTTGAAGATGTCGCTGAAGGCGCGCTCGGGATCCGACTGGTGACCGATGGGACGGCCTGGGCCGGAGTAGCTGATGACGTGCCGCTTGTCGGTCCCTCCCCGATCGGCCGCGCACACGTGGATGCTGGCGATCGGTGTGCCGCCCCGAAGATCGGTCTCTTGCAGCAGGAGCTGGTCGATCGAGGGACCGTTGGCGTAGCGTGAGGCGTTGTCGAAAAACCGCTGGCCAGTGAACAGCTGCGCGATGCCAGCCTCATGGTGGTTGTCGACCGACCAGCTATGATCGATGCGGCGCGGGAACAGCATGTACTGTTCGAGGCCGGCGAAGCCGCTCAGCGGCTCGTTCAGCGTGAAGCTCTTCGGGTCAGCCCCGGCCGTGGGCCACCACTCCGGCGGGTGCGAATCCGGCGTGAAGACCAAGATCAGCCGCTTGGGGTTGGTCGCTTGCGCCTCCAGCCGCCGGGTCCGAAGAAACGGCGCCAAAAACAGGCTGCCCAGGGCCGTTCCGAGCACGGCACGACGAGACATTCGGTTGTGTTTCGGAAGGAGCATGGTCGTCGACTCTCCTGAGGATCAAGGGGTGGCGGGTGAGGGCTCGAAGCGTGTCCGCTGCAGCGTGCTGGGCGAGGTCAGGATGGCGACGACGAGGTCGCCAAACGTCCCCGACTGCCCCAAGGCCAGGCGGCCCGCCTGGATCGGCGGCAGGCCGCGGTTCTCGCGCTCGCGCGTGCCTTCAGCGGTTCGCTCCGCAGAGGTCGCCAGACCGAAGTAGAAGCGGAACGCCTGTCGTGACAGACACTCCCGGACCCACTCGCTCTGCGCGAGCGCCTGGGCCAGATCGGAGTGATCGGCGAGCGGCGTATTGACGTCCGAGTTCAGCAGCTTGCCGGACGTGTCGATGGGGATGCCGTTCTGCGCCGAGCGGAAGCGGCCAATTTCATCCAAGCTCTCGAACGTGATGCCGACGCCGTCGATGAGCTCATGGCACACGGCGCAGCTCGGCGTGCTGGCGTGGAGCTCATAGAGCTCGCGGGTCGTTTGCGGCTGCTCGCGCGCCAGCGTCTCGCTGATGTCCGGGATCGTCGGGGGCACGACGAAGTCCTGACAAAGCAAGCGCTCTCGGAGAAACAGCCCACGCAGCGTCGGCGACGTGGCGCCCTCCTTGGCGTTGGTGGCGAGGATGGTGCCCAGGGCCAGCACGCCCGTCCGCGTCCTGTTGGCGCCAGCGCTGGTCGCCTCGCTCATGTAGAACGCGCCGAGGTCACCGGAAGGGAGCGGGAGCGGCGTCGTGAGCAGCGGTGACAGACCGCCGTCCATCCCGCCGTATTGCTCCAAAAACCCGATGGTCTCGTCGAGCATCGACGAGCGGATGGACTCGAAGGTCGGCACGTCCTTACGCACGATCTCTGGGTCCTCGAACTCGATGATTTCGAGCCACTCCTGCATGAACTCCGCAAACTGCTCGGCCGCCGCCGGTCGCTCCAGCAGCGCACGGACCCGGCTGCTCAGCGCGGCGGGGTCGCGGAGCTCACCGCGCTCCGCCGCGGCGAGCAGCTCCGCGTCGGGCGGTTCTCCTAGAGCGCTGTACGAAAGGAAGGAGGCGACCTCGAAGTCGGTCAGGACGAAGTTCTGTTCGGCCGGATCGGCCCCGATCTCCGTCCGGTACAAGAAATATGGAGAGGTGAGCGCCGCGCGCAGAACCGCGCGGAAGCCGGCCGCCGGGTCCGCGAGCGCCTCGGCCTCGGCTTGCGCCAAATCGAACAAGGCGGCGTACCGGGCGACGTCGTCGTCCGATGCGGGACGGCGGAAAGCACGACCAAGGGCCGAGCGGAGAAAGTCGTCGCGGCACGCAACATCGATGCGGCCACAGGGGATGAGCGCGGTGATCTCATCATCGCCAAGGTCATTGCTCACCTCCTCAGCGAGGGCGTGGTAGTCATCCGCAAGAGCCGTCGAGACGAAGCTCGACAGCGCCATGTTGCGGAAGATTCCGCTGTTAAGCTCGCGCTCGAGCCGCGGCTCGCCATCGTCGTCCACGAGCGGCACGTCGACGCCGATGAAATCCAAGATCGACCGGCGATACTGCTCGTGCGTGAGCTTCCACGTGCGCGCTTGCAGCGCGGCGGGCGCCGCAGCAGGCGCGGCATACGGCAGGTTCCCGTCCCCATCGGGCTCGGGAATCGGGTTGTCGGGGATCGCTCCGGTCCCTCCAGCGGCGGGGCTTCCGCCGACGCCCGTGGTGGCCCCGGCACCGCTGGCAGCCCCCGCGCCGGATGCTCCAGCGCCGGTGGTGTCCCCTTCCGGATCTGCGATGACACCCGTGCAAGCCGCGCACAGGATCGCCACCGCAGGCAACGCGACCTGCGTGATCTTCGTCATTGGGTTTCCCGTCTGCGGCCGACGAGCAGTCTCCGAGCAGCCGCCAATTGGAGAAGGGCAAGAGCTCAATCAAAATTGACCAAAAATGCGAAAAGCATCAGCGGGAGGGGTTCTTGCCCCGCAGCTCCCTTCTTCGCGCCGGTTCTCGCGCCGTCGGGCGCCGAACAGTTGGCTCGGAGCACGGCATGAGGCCTGCCCACATTCGTGCGTCGAAGGCGTAATAATCTACTCAAAGCAGACCGCGGGAGCGGTCCGCACCTCAGTCGCACTCGCCCGAACCACCCATTCCACCCGTCGCAGTCCCGCCGCTGTCGGAGGTCGCGCCACCGCTGCCGCTGTTGTCGTCCTCGCGATTGGTGCTGCAGGCCGCGGCCGCGCAGACCCACACCTTACAAGGACGTTGACAGCGCGCGTCAGTGGGCGCGAAAAGGAGTGACCAACCACGGGGCGACGTTTTGGGCAACACGCGAGCATCGGTCAACGACTCGACCTGGCACCTCAGTAGAAGGAGCGCGCACGACACCTTGCCGCGGGCACTGCCCCAGGGGTCATGCCGGCCGGCGTGGCGCCGGCGCACGAGCAGCGTCGCGGGCATCATGCTCTTGGCCGCGTTGCAGGGTTGTTCGTTCACTTTCGTAAACGCTCCGAGCAAACAAGCCGTCGCCCAGGGCTTCAAAGAGAAATGCACGCGTGGCATCGCCGCGCCCGCCGCCGACACCCTGATCGGCGCGTTCCAGGCCGTCCGCACCGCGATGGCGCTGTTATCGACGGAGGAGGACTACGCCGACGCGCCGATCAGTCGAACCACGGACATCGTTTTTGGAGCCGGGTTGAGCGCGCTCTTCTTGGCTTCCGCCGTGTACGGCTACAACGCGACTGGGCAATGCCGCGCGCTGCACCGGCCAAAGGTCGTGGACGATGCCGACGAACCCGCAGACGAGCGGACGGATCCGCCTCGCGCTCCTCGAGCACCACGTCCGTACTCGGCGCCCCCCTCACAACCGCCGCCTCCATACGCGCCGCAGGGCGAGCAAGCGCCAGCCAGCGCGCCATTGAACTCCGGTTGAGACGAACGCGCTCGGCGAGCCGCCCGTCACCTGGAGCTGGTGGGCGGATACGTCTGGGCACGGGTCGCCCACACGCGCGCACCTTGCGAGCGTCAACCCACTGTGATCATTGATGATCCCGGGCAACGCCGGCTGGCGCAGTGGCGATTCGGAGCTAATGTTCCCGCACCGCTTTCAAGCAACTCGGTGAGTCGCCGCTCCGGCGAGCTCATCCGATCGAGTGAGCTCATCGGACCTGCGGGATCCAGCGTCCCGCCGAACGAACGCTCCGGTGCGGACACCCCATCGGCTGAGCTGCGCCGCGCGCTCGGTGCGGCTCGCCAACAGCATCTCAAGGTCGAAGCATGAAAACACGATATTTCCTGATCCCTGCGGTGTGTCTGGCGTGCAGCGCCGCCGGCACCGACATCGACGGCAGCGGCGGCGGGTCGGCGACCGGCGGCCAGCCGGCAGGGGGCGCCGGCGGAACCGCGACCGGGACCGGCGGCGCGGCGACCGGGGGGACCGCGAATGTCGGCGGAGCAGCCGCCACCGGCGGCGGCGCGGTGGGCGGCGGCGCTGCGGCGGCCCCGATTGGCGGCGCTCCGCCAACATCGGGCATCGGCTCCGGCGGCAAGAGCGGTCTGCAGCCGAGCGACGGCGACGGCGATCCGAAGACGACCTGCGCCGAACGCAGCGCCGAGACCGAGCCGGATCCGGTCGGCATCTTGATCGTGCTCGATCAATCCGGCTCGATGACGGAGTTCGAGGATCGTTGGACGCCGGTCACCGACGCCTTGAAAGCTTTCATGGGAGACCCGTCGGTGGACGACCTGCAGGTCGGCCTTCAGTATTTCCCCCGCGGCGCTGCCACCCAGAGCGACCCGGCGATCTGCACGGCAGAGAACTACGGCACCCCGGACGTCGGGATCGCGTCGCTCTCGACCAACGTGCGGAGCCTCGTGGCGTCGATCGACGCCCACTACTTCACTTCGGCCGAGGCGCACGACGCCGAGCACTGGGGGACGCCCACCAAAGCAGCCGTCGAAGCCGGGCTCTCGACCCTACGCGCCTGGGCAGCGGAGCAGCCGAAGGGACGGCCCGTGCTGCTCCTTGCGACCGACGGAGAGCCCACCAGCTTCTGCACGGACAACGACATTCCCAGCATCGCTACCGTGATCGCCGAGGGCGCGAGCGGTACGCCAGCCATCGCGACCTACGTCATCGGCATCGGTGAGATCGCGAACCTCGACGAGCTGGCAACGGCAGGCGACACCGGGCAACCCGCGTTCGTCGTCAGCGCGAGCGGCGGGCAAGAGACCCGCGATCAGTTCATCGCAGCGCTGCAAGCAATACGGGGGCTCACGCTGGCGTGCGACTACCCCATCCCCGACGACACCGAGGTCGACGAGAACAAGGTCAACGTCGAGCACCGCACGGCTGGCGGCGACCCCGTCGTGTTCCCGCGCGCCGCTTCGCTCGCGGCTTGTCCCGCCGACAAACCCAGCTGGTACTACGACGACCCCGCTTCGCCGAAGCGCGTGGTGCTGTGCCCGGCGGCGTGCGAGCGTGTGAACGCCGTCGAAGGCGGGGTGCACCTCGTGTTCGGCTGCGCGACGCAAATTGTGGAGTAACCCGGCTGCCGCGGCGCCTCCTCCGCCGAGCGCCAGCGGGCGGCGCCCGGGATCGGTCGCGCCAGGGGCCAAAAG
>JAEZYZ010000406.1 GCA_023418705.1 Pseudomonadota bacterium
CACTTCTACAACCCCGAGCGTCTCCACTCGACCCTCGGCTTCAAGAGCCCCATCGAGTTCGAAATTCGTTCCCGTCTCCTTCAGGAGGCGGCATAATCAACCTGTCCGTGATTCGGGGGGAAGTTCAGGGAGCTTGCGGGCTCGATGGCGCGCACTGCCCGAGCGGCACACAGCGTCGGCTTCACGGGGACCGACATGGCCTATGCTGAGCTCTACGAAGTCACCTGTAAAACCGAGGAAGACTGCGTGGAGCCCTGCGCCGATCGCGGTGGCGAACCCGAGATGTGCGAAGCGTCGCAATGTCTGCCCAATCCCGACATGAGCAGCGATTGCTTGCCGCCTCCTGTATGGAGCAACCTTGGGGCGATCCGTTTCACATCGGACCTGACCGTCGATGCCGTTCAGCTGGTCGTCGTCGATACTGCCTATAGCGACGCCTTGATCGCGGAGGAGCTCGCGCTCGAGGTGCCGGAGTCTGCCAGCATCGAGGGCATCACGGTCGAGGTGAGGAAGGCCAGCGGCGGCCACGTCGTCGACGATTCGGTGCGCATCGTGAAAGGAGGTATGATCGGCAGCGCCGAGCGTGCATCGACGACCGAATGGGGGCAGGACTTTGCCTGGGTCACCTATGGCGGCCCCGATGACCTTTGGGGCGAGACGTGGACGCCCGCGGATGTGAATGCCGACGATTTCGGCGTGGCGCTGTCCGCGCTATACACACGAACGGCTGGCAATACGCGGGCCTGGGCCTACGTCGACCAGGTGCGCGTGACGGTCCACTACAGCCTGGCTTGCGACTAGCGTCCGGCTCCTGCAGTAGCAGGCGGCCGGGCGGGCGTGGGCTGCGGTGCGCCCGCCGAGCTCACTTCCCCATCAGCAGCCACACCACCATCAAAGAAACCACCAGCGCGAGCCAGAGGATGATGGTCTTCTTCCATTGCTTGGCGGCGAGGCCCTTATGGCGCTCCGTGGGGCGGCCGCAGGCGGGGCACACGTAGGCTTCGGTGGAGACGGGCTTTCCGCAATCGGGACAGTCGATGAGGGACATGCTGGCTCCAGATCAAGGGCGCTCGGCGCTGCCGGACACGAGCTTCGCCATGCCCTCGAACAGGGCGACCAGGGAGGCGGCGGACTCGGGGGGTGCCTCGAGGCGGATGCCGCCATCAGGGCGGCGCTCGACGCGGAGCTGTCCGAACAGGTGAGCGATGGAATCGGCAGGGGCGCGGGCGCCGGGCGCTGGTTCTTGATCTTCCGAGCGGTTGGTGCCGAGCCGGGCTGCCTGGGGCAGCGCTGCGGATTGGGTCGCTGACAGGACGTCGATCGACGGTGCGTCGGCGAGGGTATCGGCATTGGCTTCATCCAAGTCGGGCTCGTCGTCGTCGGTCGGCGGTCTGGCGCCGACGCTCGCGCTGCGCGGGGCGGTGGGCAAGATGCCAGGGTCGAGCAGCTTTTCGACGCGGGTCAGGAAGGAGGCGGCGTTGTCGAAGCGGACTTCGTCGCTGCTGCCGTCGAACAGGCCGGAGAAGAGGGCCTGTTTGGTGCCGATGAGGCCGGCGATGCGGGATTCGATGCTGGCCTCGGTGATCAGGTTGAAGACGTCGATGGGCTGCTTCTGACCGAGGCGGTAGATGCGGCCGATGCGCTGCTCGATCACGGCGGGGTTCCAGGGGAGCTCGAGGTTGATGCAGGCGTTGGCGGCGCGCTGCAGGTTCAGGCCGACGCCGCCGGCGTCGCTCAGGAACATGACCTTGGTGCGCGGGTCGTCGTGAAAATCGACGATGCTCTGGGTGCGCTGCGCGGGCTTCTCGGCGCCGGTGAAGAACACCGCGCGCGCGCCGACGCCGGCCAGCACGTCGCGGAGGCTCCACTCGGCCAGACGCAGCATCCGGCGCCACTGGCTGAACACCACGACCTTTCGGTCCTGTTCGATGACCAGATCGGCGATCAGGCGCCGCAGCTCGCGGAGCTTGGGCGCGAACAGGCCTTCGAGCAGCGCGGCGTCGGGCTCGGCGCGGCCGTAGGTCGGCCAGAGCTCCTCGAAGCGGACCTGGCCCAGGCCGTTGCAGATGATGCGCTGCTGGGTCAGAAGCTGCATCAGCCGCAAGAACTCCTTTTGGAGCAAGGGCCGCCGCGCAGCGATGCTCGCCAGCTGAGCGATCGGCTGGTTGAGCGCGTCGTGCTCCTCACGCTGCTGGGGGGTGATCTCGACCGGCACGCGGACGTCGGTGCGCGAGGGGAGCTGCGCCAACACCTCGCGTCGCACGCGCCGCACGACGGCGCTCGCCATCCGCGCGCGCAGGGAGTCGAGGTGGCGCGCGCCGGCCTTGCTGCCCGCGGCGCCGTTGCCTTCCCACAGGGTGTGCCACGGCACCAGGCGCCACTTCGGGGCCAGGGCCACGTCGTCGACGAAGTCGAGGATGCTCGCGAGCTCCTCGAGCCGGTTCTCCATGGGCGTGCCCGTCAGGACGAGCCGGAACTCGGGCCTGAGCGCCTTGACGTAGACGGCGGACTTGGTCGCGTAGTTTTTGATGCGCTGGGCTTCGTCGAGCACGACCATCTCGGGAGCGAGCTGCTCGACGTGCTCGAAGTCGCGCAGGAGCTGCTCGTAGCCGAGGATCAAAAACCCCGTCTTGAGCTCGCGGTACTGCCGGCGGCGCTCCTCGGGCGTGCCGTCCACCACCCGCGCCGGCACCGCCGTCGTGTCCTGCCATTCTCGCAGCCACTGCGGCTTGAGGCTCGCGGGAACGATGACCAGACCGCGCCGCACCCTGCCGGCCTTGAACAGCGCGTGACAGGTGGCGATGGCCTGCGTGGTCTTGCCGAGGCCCATGTCGTCGGCGAGCAGCAGGCGCCCTGCGCTCAGGCAGCGCTCGACGCCCTCGCGCTGGTAGGGATAGAGCCGCCGTCCAAGCGAACGCAGCTCCGCGAGCGTGCCGCGCAGCGCCTTCTGGTTTCGCACGGCGCGCTCGGCCCGATCGAGCTCTTCCGCGACGACCACGCGGGCGGCGGGGGAGGGGGTGATTGCCGCCGCCCGGCGTCGCCCGGGATCCATCGCGGCCTGCAGGGACGACAGCAGCTCGAGCCGGCGCTCGGGGTTGGCGAGCAGGCGCGCGTCGGGGGCGGTCTTCGAGAACGCGCGCGCGATCGCGGCCAGGGCCTCCTCGCTGCCGCGGACGCGCCCGCTGGAGCCAGGGGACGCGACGAAGCGGAGCCCTGCCACGCGGTCGACCGGACCGCTCAGCGGCAGCCTGGGATCCCACCAGAGGCGCGGCCCGTTGGGCTCCGGGGGACGCTGTCGCGTCGCCTTGGCGAGGATCCGCGGGTGCCCGTACAGATGATGCAGCACGACCAGCAGGTGTTTGCAGAGGCCGAGCGAGCTCCGAACGAAATCCGGGCAGTCGCAGCTCCCTCGCAGGGGCGAGAGGCTGTCGAGCACGCTCGTGTAGGGGCGCTGCTTCTGATCCTGGCTCCGCCCACGGCCGTGGCGCCGGGTCGTGTACGCGCCGAAGGGGCTCCCGCCGGGCGGCCGCGTCGCCACCCGTAGCTCGTCGCGGCGCGCGAACTCCCAGCGGCGCCGCAGCGCTTCGAGCGCCGCTTCGCGCACCGCGAAATCCGCGCCCGTCGTCATCTCGAGCAGGTGGCTCACGATGAGGTCCGCGGGGGTCGCGCCGAAGCGCCGCCCGGCGCCATCCACCAGTGTCTTGCGCGTCTCCTCGAGCGTGATGCCCACGTCACGGTGAAGAACGATGGCTTGCATGGCCTCCGGGCCTAACCGAGCGCGGCCGGGGTGGCAACCACCTGCGGGCAATGACTTGAGTGCCGATGTGATCAGAAGAGCCAGCCGAAGGACACTTCGGCGTACGGTTCGACATCCAAGAGATCGTCCGAGTCGTCGTCGAGCCCGGCCCGAAGCGCGGCTCCCTCGACGGCGTTGAACCCCGCGGGAGCATCGACGCTCGAGTCGGCGAGATCGTCGAACGTCACGAGCCCGCCGACGACGATGCCGAGGCGGGGCCCCGCTTGCGCGCCGTTCGGGCGGAAGCCGTAGCCGACGCCGAGGTGGCCGTGGAGGTTCCACGAGTTGCGCGAGTATTCTGCCGTCTGCCCCGCGCTGTCCGACATGTCCGCGGATATGAAGTAGCGCGCCAAGCCGAGCCCGACGTCACCGATGAGCGCGTGGCGATCCATGAACCAGATGCGCGCGCGCAGCGGCACGTTCAGCGCCAGGTAGCTCCCGTCCGTCGAGGTCCCCGCCGGGGGCTCGTCGGCCTCGATGCCGCCGAAGCCGAGCCCTAGCCCGAGGCTCGGCTCGAGCCAGCAGATCCCGGGTTGCACCGCGCCAGCCGCGACCACCCAGGAGTTCGGGCCGATGGCGTTGAGGTGGCCACCCCAAAGCCAGGGACACTCTTCTTTGGGCTCGGGGGCGGGCTCGGGTTCGGCGACGGGCGCCGGCGGAGGCGCCGGCTCGGGCGCCGGCGGAGGCTCCTCCGGCAGCGTCTCACCGCCTTCGGTGACATCGAACACCACGCGGCGGTTGGCCGCCCAGGCTGCCTCGCAGGGCGACGTGTCGGCCGGCACCGCGTTGTGACAGCCGTCGGGCTCCGGCTGCTGCGGCTCGTCCTCGCCCTTGCCGACCGCGGTCAGCCGCTCGTCGGCGATGCCATGCTCGACGAGCCAGGCCTTCACGCTGTGCGCGCGGCGGTCCGACAGGTCGCGGTTGTAGTCGTTCGAGCCGCGCGAGTCGGTGTGCCCCTCGATCTCGATGGACACGTGCGCGTGCTGGTTCAGAAACGCCGCGAACTCCTCGAGCGTCCGGTTCGTCTCCGGGTCGTCGCGGAGCGCCGCCTTGTTGTACTCGAAGTTGATCACCCCCTCGTAGTCGAGCTTGCCTTGCCGATAGACGATGCTCGGCACCTCCGGTCGCTGCCGCTCCGGCTCGGGCTCGGGCTCGGGTGTCGCGAAGTTGGCCTCTGCATGGGCCTCACGTTCGCCCCCGGTGTTCACGTTCCCCGACGCCGAGGCGCTGAACTGACACCCCGTCGATCCCGCGAGCGCCAACAGCGCCACCGAGGCGCTCGACAAAGCTTGCTTCATTCCCGTCATCTCCCAGCGCGCGTAGGGCGCGTGCGGCGACTATACGCCGGCCGACCGAAAAGATTCCCGGGTCGTCGACCACCCGAGGTCGAAAAGGAACGATATCGGCGCCACCTGTCGCACTCGCGGCCGTTCAGGGACCACAGGCCTCAGCAGCGTTCGCCTACGCCAGATCAGGGATACAGATCGGAGACCACCAGGTCGACCCCGCAGGGTAGGGCGACCCGTGCACCCGCCAGGTGCGTCTCGATACTCCAGCCGTCCGCGGTTCGACGGTGCACCTCCAGGCGCTGTTCGGGCTGCGAGACGATGACGTAGGCCTGCAGCGACGCGAGCAGTTTGTAGCGTTCCGCTTTGGTGGTGCGGTCCGTCGCCGCCGTCGATGCAGGCAGCACCTCGAACACGAGTGCCGGATTGGTGAAGGCGAGCGGGTCGTCAGGAGCCAGTTGCGGCCGACCGCAGACGACGCTCAAGTCCGGATAGTACCCGGCGCCTCGAGCGCGGATCTTTTGATCCGGACCATAGGCTTCGCACGGTGACTCGAGTTGGTTGCCGACCTGAAGGGTCAAGCGCATGACCACGCGATTGTGCTCCGGGCTCCCTCCGGCCATCGCGTACACGAGCCCGTCGACGAACTCGAGACGGATCTCGCTCGCCTCGAGCCGCTCGAGGTACTCCTCGTAGCTGTAGCGGGGCAAGGTCGGCTGCGCCATCTTCGTAGTTTAGCGCCGCACCCGACCTTTCGCACCCGCCATTGGGCTACCAAAGCCCCCTCGGTGCGCCGGATCTCAGCGCGTTCCGGTGATGCGGTAGGTGCCCTGGCAGATGAGATCGCCGCTTGCTGCGTCGCGAACCGTCACCTCGAGCTGGCCAGAGATCCGGGAGCCATCGGCCGCCTCTTGGCGCGTCGTTCCCCCGACGGTGGTGGCGAGCCCCTCTTCTACGCAGGTGACGATCGCGCTCGACTCGCAGCCATCGTCGGAATACGTCGGCATCATCTCATAGGTGCAGCCAGGGTCCGGTGTGTCGTCGGCGTCGATCTCGAGAGGCCCGTCCGGAAGCGCGCTGCAATCGCCCGAGAGCTGCTCGTACTGCACCGAGTAGGTCCCCACCACATCGCCAGGAGCGCAGGTGAAGTTGCCCGGCTCCTCTGGATCGTCGCCACCGCTGCAACCCGCCGCCGTCCCCAGGAGCGCCCACGCGCAAATGATCGTTCGCATGTCGCGCTCGTACACCCGGGTCGAGCTGCTCGCAAGATGGCAGCTTAAGGTGCAGCTACCGATGTCATCCCTCGAACTTTTGTGTTGACAAGAATGTCGGGGGGGGGGTACTCGCAAAGAAGGCTTTCATTAAAGAGGGAAGGGCGCAATGATGGGTTTGCGACGGGTTGGGATTTTGATTTTTGTCATCATTGTCATTGGTTGCAGTAGCAAGCCGGAGGAAACGGAGGCGGTCCATGGGCAGCGCTCTGCGGCTTCCGGTGCAGCGCAGACGCTGGATCATTTGACGCTCAACCTCCCTGTTGGGATGGTGCCGGAAGATGTCGCTGCCTACGCGAATGGCAGCTTGCGCGTGCAGGACCGCGCAAGGGTCGTGAACAAATCCGATGGGCCGGCAAAGGTTGTGAATGCCGGACAATCGCAAACCCGAGTCGGGGTGAGCGCGTTCACCGGCGATCTTTGGAGCAGAGGCAGCGTCGACCTCGCAAGTAACGCAACCGTAGCCGGTGACTTGACCACCGCCTCCGGAGTCACTCAGGCGACAGGTGCCACCGTCTCAGGCAGCCTAAGTACCAATACTTCGTTGGAACTGGAATCCACGGAATGGGCTCCGGCGCTTCCGACCGGCAACAGCGGTGATGTGCAGCTGGAGCCGAACCAGACGCAGGAGATCGGACCCGCGGCGTATGGCCAAGTCGCCGTCAAGACGGGCGCGACTCTGCGCCTTCAGAGCGGAGTTTTTCTGTTCGATCGACTGCTGATTGAGCCCTCGGCGAAGCTGGAGCTTCTGAGCGGTGAACCGACGGTTCTTTACGTCAAGAACGAGTTGATCTTTCGCGGTAGCGTGCTCAACGTGACCGATCCGGATGCGACTCGGGTGCAGTTGCTGGTGGTTCCGATTGGTGCTGCTGGAGCTGTCGTCGAAGCGCCCTTCAAAGGGACGATTTTTGCACCGAACGGTCCCGTGACGCTCTCCGGCGGGACACACCATGGTGCGTTCTTCGGCCAAGACTTCGAGCTGGCGCCCGACTCCAAAGTCGTGCACCGACCGTTCCGCTGGACAACCGTGCTCCCTCCGCGGACCATCGTGTGGCGCGAAGCTCCTGTGATCGTGGGCGCCTGGCGGGATTTTCATACGGGTGCGCAAAAGGTCGGAGATGTCACTCCGGCTTCCCCCGTTGACTTCGAGATCCCCAACGTCGTTCCCGTTCGGACCGGCAACGCCGGGAACGGCACTCTGGATTTCCGCTTCCGAGTGCCGTCTGGTGAGCTCGTGGTGTGCAGCTACCGGGGTGGTGCAAACGTCCCGAGTCCCTCGACCGATCTCGAGCGCATGCTGGGTCTTCGCTACTTGCTGGAGAGCTGCACGGGCGGATACGTCGGCGGTCAAAGAGTTGTTGGCACTTGGTTCGGGCTGAACGTGATTTCTGCCGATCCAGCTACCTTGTCGGGCAGGACGGCGGTGGCCTTGCACTTGGGAGGCGGGTGCAGCGACTTCTTGCCCCCTCCCATCGCACCAGCCGAGGTGGTTGCCCTACGGGAAAACTTCACCTACGCCGACGTCGACAGCTTGCCCGAGCTCGATCCTACGGGAAGGCCAGCGCTCTGGCATGGGCTCATCTACATCGAAGAAAAGAGTCAACTTCAGGCGCTCGACCGCATGCGCATCTTCTGGAGTGCGCGGCCCCTGTCAAAGGCATACAACGATACACTCGAGGGCAAGTGCGGCAGACTCGAGCACGCGACCGACGGACGCGGCGTCGTTGTCTATGCTGTATTTCCAGCCCGGTTCTTCAATATATTCCGTGACTTCGGAGTGCAAGCCGAAAACGCAGGCATCGCGCCGCCGTTCAAGTTCATCATCCCGAGCTCGCCAGACGAACCCGAGTACGTGAACACGGATGGATCAATCAAATACGAGGCGCTCGCGCATTCAGGATTCCACGAGTGGCTGGCTCAGCGCGCGCCGCAAAGCCCCGGCTTCTGGGACGATGTGGGGTCTGTAGTTGGCGCCGTGACGGAGCCGGTCAGCGATGCCGCGGACTGGGTCATCGACAACGTCATCGAGCCCGGGACGGATATCATCGAATCTGGTTTCGACTACGTGGCTCACGGATTCGACCAGGCCGTCGACTGGGCGGCCAACGCGATCGATGATATATGGGAGACGATTCAGGAAGGTTTGCAAGAGTTCATTTTAATTTTCGCGGATAGTGTGAGCATCCGGTTGGACATCGATGTTGGTAACATCGACGGTCTCTTTTCACCAATTGCGCTTTTCGAACGCGGTTGGGGGCCCAATAACGCCCAGGGACAGAGGCCATTGGTGGCGCCGGAAGGGGCCAAAGTGCGCGTTCGCCAGTGGGGGTGGGGATTCCTTCCGGTCATGGATGAGGGTGGAATGACCGAGGATGGCGTCGCCCACCTAGAAGCCATCGAAGACACGGATGGCCGCGGCGGGGACTTCTGCATCGAGCTCGACACCGATTACGCGATGATCACGAGTGACCTGATTCCGAACGAGATCTGTGATTTCGCGGCTGAGCGATACGGGAACTTCACCCGCGATATCGACGAAAAACTCGAGATCCGGCAGGCGGATCTCTTCGCCCTCACGCAGATCAAGGACAGCTACGACTATAGCCGGACCGTCATCGGGCATGAGCCGCACAGGATGGAGGTGCTCACCGGTTGGGTGGCCAACAATATTACCAAGGCGCTCAACGGCGGCGACCCGCGTGCAATGTGCCTCTGCTTGGATTTCCCCAGCGTCGGAACCACCGCGTTAACTGCCGCAGCCGCGGCCGCTGGGGCCGGCGCAGGTGGCCTGGCGGGAGGACCGCCAGGGGCAGTCGTTGGAGCCATAGTAGGAGCGGTCTCTTCGTCGATCCTGCAGAAAGACCTGTGGTGGCCGGACAGCGATGATTACCATCTCCAGTACACGTCACGGGGAGTGATGACCCACGAGTACGGGCACTTCAATATGTGCAGCATGCTCTATACGGAGGACGGTCCGAACGCCCTGCGTGGTTTGATTCAGCGGATCTTCGACGGTGACGATTCTCGTGATGACGACATGGCGATCATGTTGGAAGCCGTCGCGGATACGTTCTCGATGCAGGTGGCTGGCGGATCAAACTACCTGCGACCTCTCGGTAGCTATGAGTTTCCCAACTTGAAGTTGGCGATGGGATTCTGTGTCGAGGCGCCATGCATGGATTTTAACTATGGCGGAGGGGGTGAATACCATCCGGATTCGGATTTTCACGACGAGCTGGCAAGGTACGTAAGCTTGATTCACGACGTCTTCGATCGCGCTGACGGGAACAATCGGCTCGCAGCGCAGCCGTGGAACGGCGATGTTTGGCGAGACTTCTCCACGCAAGGGCTGACGTTTTCACCGACGGGCTACATCGCTCACGATGATGAGCCGGTTAGCCTGCCGGGTTCTGCGTGGAAGGACTGGATCGTCAAGTGGCTAGAGCGCGGTCGCAATCCAACGCTCAGTAACATTCTTGGCGGACTGGTTGACACGATGGAGCAGCACCAGGTCAACTGGTGTGACCGGTGCGAAGTCTTCGCCGCTCATCAGCTTTCTACTCCCTTGGGGGCGAGGATGCGTGATCCCTCTCAGGCGGGTGGTCGCACGTTCGATATTCGGCACCGGAGATGGGAGACGTGCGCAGCGGATGCCTGGCTGGAGGACTGGGTGGGAGGAGTTCCCGAGCGGTTTTTAAACCTCGACAACGCGTGCAACGCCTGTGCTCCGCTGGAGTTCGTGAACTCGAGCGGTGTGTGCACGCCCTGTCCCCCCGGCGAGGTTCCGCGAGGACGCTCGTGCATTCCATGCCCAAACGGGACCGTTCCTACGCCCGGGAACGTCTGCACAAGCTGCGAGGACAACGAGATCGTGGTCGGCAACGCTTGCGTGGCGTGCCCATTAGGCACAGGACCCGATCCAGCTCGCACGACCTGTGTAGATTGTCCAGCGGATGTCGTGGTGGACTGGGCGGGTGTTCCAATGTCATGTCCAGACCTGGCCGAGGTGGCGGTGAGCCAGTCGTCGCATCCTGCGGACGCCTGCCCATGGGAGTACTGGGTCGAGGTTGTCGGTCTGGACGAGCTGGTGAGCCGTGGCGGGACCGAGTTGACGGGTATCGTTAGCCGGTGGGCGGAACAATGGCCGAATCCCGGGCAGAACAACTGTCTCGGCAGCTCTGCAGGCATTGATTTCGTGGCGAAGACGGCAAGCGGAGCCTGGACGGTGCTCGCTGGCAGCGTCGACCAAGGGTCATGGGTGCCCGCGGGCTGTTTGGGAGACATCTGCTTGCCGGCCTATTGTTCGCTCGAGGCCAAGTCTGTCTTGCCGGCGGCAAGCTTTCCCGCTGACAACCGGGTGCGAATTCGTCCCTCCCCACAGCTTCACGGCAACGCCACTCCCGGCCACCTCTGGCTGTGGAACAACGTGGTGTACCCGGAATGTGAGGTACACTGACTCTCGACCAATGACTCAAATGCGCAGAACGGCGGGGCCGGGTCGGAGGTGGACCCGCCCCTGGCCCGACTTGACGGTGCTGGCGGTGCTCGTACATGGACCGAGCTGCGGGCCGCCAGAAGAGTGTGTAGCTGGCTTCGATCGAGGCGAGCAGTTCCAGTTCACGGTAATGAATGTAGAGAGCCGACGCGGGGACTGCAGCTTGGCGCCGCTGGAGGTCGGTGACAGCTTCATCCTCACCGCTGGAAATATTCTGACAGCCGGGAGCACCTGTCCCCAACGGTCGTCGGACGGCGCAGCGCCGAGATTCGTCTCCGATATTGCTACCGATTGTCACCCGCGCGATTCGCAGCTGGGGGTTATCTGCTCGCTGGACAGAGAAGGCTGTCCGAGCACGATGCATTTTGGAATTAGGTCCTACATTGAAAGAGGCGTTCGAGTTCTGGAAGACGGGGAGATTCTGATCGATTGGGACCCAAGCTACTGCTACGAGGGCTGCCGCGAGATCTACACCGTTCGAATCGAAC
>JAEZYZ010000066.1 GCA_023418705.1 Pseudomonadota bacterium
GACCAGGGCCGAGCCCCGCGGCGAAGCCGCGCGCAAGCGCCGAACCGGTGAGTGAGCCGCCAGCCTTCGCCGGTCTCACTCACACGGCTCGAGCACCGTCAGCAACCAAGGGGCAGGGTTGTTGCAGTTGGTCGTGCAAAATAGCCCCACCATCCAGATCCCGGTGTCGTCGATGCCGGGGAACGCGCCCTGACTCGCGTCTTCCAGCGTGCCCAAATCGATGCTGGCGCCGGCCGCGACCTCGCCCGTCCACCATCCGTCGGCCAGGCTCTCGAGCTGAAGGAACTGGCTCTCCAGATCTTCGAGCGATGACGATGGGAAGTGGGCGACGACGACGTCGTTGATTTGCGTCGTCCGAAACTCGTTGCCGAGGGCGTTCACCGTCATGTCGCGCCAGCTCAACGTCACGTTGGGCTGGCCCGCCGGGACGCGCACCGGCTGAGCGGTATCGAGGTCGACCGTGTACGCCAGCGTGGCCGACTGGTCGCTGAGCTCGAGCTCCGTCTGGGTGGCGCTCGGATCCACGTTGAAAAACGCGATCATCCGGGCGCCCTGGTTGAGGGCGGTCCCGTTGTTGGCGGTGAGCATGAAGGTGTACTCGGCCTGTGGGTACGCGAAATCGGGATGGTTCGTGTCGAAGCGCAACCAGACCTCCTCTTCGGGCAGGGGGGCCATCAGCAGGTCGAAGGCGAGCAAATTGCGCGACGTGTAGCTGCCATCCGGGTAGGTCGTCAGGACGCCCTCGTTTTGTGACAGCGGCAGGTTGTCGCTGCTCAGGTTCTGTTCGAGCTCGTCCGGGCTCATGTTCCAGAGCGAGATCAGCACCAAATCGATGTCCTCGGCCGGGTCCATGGGTCGCCCAAACAGGTCCTTCGTCAGCCCGCTCCAGTCGAAGGTCAGGTCCGTCGCGTCCTTGAGCACGGTGTGCTGGACATCGATGCTGCTCTCGAAGGTGTAGTTCGTCGCGTCGGTGAGGAAGACCTCGCCGTCGCTTGCACAAACCCCGGCTCCGGTCCCGCCGGTTCCACTGGTCCCGCCGGTTCCACTGGTCCCGCCGGTCTCGCCGGGCGGGCTGGGCTCGCCCTCGTCGCTGCTGCACCCGAGCAGCGCCGCCGCCAACAGCACGGCAGCACGGCCCATGAAAACCGATCGTCGTTTCGAATGCGCGTTCAAAGAAGACCTCATGCTGCTTCAGTCGCCAAAGGGAGGTGGCGGGCCGTAGAGCGTGGCCCGATGCTCCGTGTAGCCCATCGACGTCACGGTGATCTCTCGAACCAGAGCCTCGGCTGAGTTCACCTCGTGGATGACGCCGTTGGGCGAGTAGGTCACCAGCACGTTGCCGTTCGGCAGGCGCTTGACGTCGCCGAAGAAGACCGCCCGAACGTCGCTGGTGTATTCGAAGATCTGCTCCGCCTGTCCCGTGTTCTTGTCATAGGAGTATTCGACCACGCGGGAGTCGTGCTCGTTGTCGAAGATCAGAATGCTGTCCGCGAGCAGGTGGTGGCCGTGTTGGCCAGAGATGTCGATCTGGGCGAAATCGCTCAGCGGGCCACCGAAGACCGTCAAGAGCTCCGCGCCGGGGTAGCTGATGACGCCGATGGTGCTGGTGTGCCGCATGGAGAAGGAGATGGCGTTGAGCTCGGGCCAGAAGTTGATCTGGTTGGTGTGAGCGCCCGACTCCGAGATCTGCTGCGAAAAATCGCGGTTCTCTTGGTAGAGCTCCGTGACCTGCCGCGTCTCCGGATCGAGCTCGTAGAGGATGTCCTGCCCCTCCCCCGCTCCGATCCCACCGCCGCCGTTCTCTTGCTCGTAGAAGAGGACATGATTGTTCGGGAGCACGGCGAAATCATGGTGGCGCCCGGGAAATTCGTAGGTGTCGGCGCTGAGGCCGTCCATGCTGATCCGGAGCAGGGCGCCATCCGGGCTCACGTTGCTGAAGTTGCCAGCCCACAGGTGCTGGCCGTCGAACGCCATGCGCGCGCGGGAACACCCCGCGACCGCCGTGCCGGTGAGCGGGTAAGCCCAGACGTAGTCCCCGTCGCGATCGAAGATCATCGCCCACGTGCTCTGCGGCACCATCCCGCCCGTCGCGCCCGAAATGCCGTTGCAGTAAACGGTGAACCCGCCGTACGCCGCACCCGGGATGACGTCGTTGATGGTGACCGGCGGCAGGCCGTTCGCCAAGTAGCCCGTGTCGATCGGATAGACTTCGCTCTGGTACGTCTCACCCCCGCCCTCTGCGACGATCTGGAAATAGTACGTGGTCGCCGGCTTCATGCCGAGCAACAACGTGCGGTTGCTGGCCGCCGGAGCCTCCACCATCGCCTGATACTCGAAGCTGCCCTGCTGGCGTCCGAAGGCGATGTGTGCGCTGTCGATCGTCTTGTCGATCGACCACTCGACGATCCCCACCGTCGCGATCTCCGGGCTGATCGACGCATTCACGGTGAACACCGCGTTGCCCACTGGAGCCGATCCGCCGCTGCCACCCGTCGCGGTGCTCCCCGAACCGCCCCCCGTGTTGTTCGTGGCGCCGCCGCTCGCCACGCCACCGGTCGCGCCGGTTCCTGTCCCGCCGCTCCCGGGCGTCGCGCCGCCGGTGGCACCGCTGCCCGTGACCCCGCCCGATCCTGGATTGCTCTCCGGTGTGGTATCGCTGCCACAAGCGAGCGGCGTGGTCACCAACGCCAGGATCCCCAGCGTCGAGGCGAGCTGCCGACTCGCGTGTGTGCAGTGGCGTTGGCGGTCCGGACGCGTCGTACTCATGAGCTCAATCTCCCCGTAAGGTGGATGACGGTCGAGACTGTACGTCGCCGACAACCAGGCGCGCCAAGGGAAATTGCCCTTAAAAACCAAGACGAGAATAACGTCATCTCGATCTCGAAAAAGTTTTGGATGATGAACGGAAACTGAACCCATTTTTTCGTGACGTGATCGCGCGACGCCTCGCGCGTCGCTGACGATGGACAGGTGAAACACGGGCGCTTCCGTGCGTTTGGCGGATGCCCCGGGGAGAAAGCTTGCCGACCACCCCGGGGCGCGCGACCATCCGCGCGATGTCGAAGCTCCAAACCGCGGCGGCGATCCTGTCGGCGACGCTCGCTGTCGGCGCTCGCGCGTTGGGCGCCCCCGAACCAAAGGCTCCGCACCCGGAGCCGCGCGTCATCGTCACGGTGACGGCGCTCGAGGGGGCACACGACCAGCAAGCGGTGCAGCGCTCCGCGCGCGAGGCGTGGGGGCGCATCGTGCGCTGCTACAAGGAGTCCGGACGGCGGGAGCGGGGCAAGCTCGTGCTGCGCCTCGACATTTCCGCTCGCGGCAAGGCGGTCGGTGTCCGCCGCCTCCAGAGCAGCCTCAACGATCGCGTGTCCGCCTGCCTCGCCGAGACGCTGCGCCGCAAGGCGCTGCCGAGGGCGAGCGGCGGCTCACGCGCGACCGTCGAGATTCAGCTCGCCCCGGGCGACAGCTGACCCCCCCTCGAACCGGGCCGCGCCGCCGCCCCCCCCCGCGACCAAGGTGCGCCGAGGCGAGCGCTTCCCCCTGATGTCGGCGTGGCCCGTCGAGCTCGCCGCGCCGGAAGCTCGATTCTTTATCAAGGATTGAGCGAAGTCGTTTACACTAGTGTTTAGGGGTAAGCCCGGAGACCTTGCATGAGCGGCATCGATCAAACCATCGGCAGGGCCGCGGGCAAGCGGTCGCTCGCTGTCATGCTATCGCTATTGCTGCTGTCGGCCTTCGCGCTCGTTTCCGGTTGCGAGGGGGAGATCGCTGGCGACGGCGGGTTGGGTGGGTCACCGGGCACCGGGGGCGCGGCCGGCACCGGCAGCGGCGGCGATCCGGATGCAGGCCAGCCTCCCATCACGGGGTCGTGCGCGGGATGCGGGGCGAACGAAGCCTGCCTGGACGGCGCCTGCGTTTGCGCCGCGCCGTTCGCGCGCTGCGGCGGCGCCTGCGTCGATTTGAGGACGTCACCCGAACACTGCGGCCAATGCGGCGCCGCCTGCTCGCCTGGCGATGTTTGTTCCGCCGGCAGCTGCGCGGGCGGCTGCACGGGTGGGCTTGGCGCCTGCGCCGGGGCGTGCGTCGATCTAGCCAGCGATGCGGACAACTGCGGCGCGTGCGGCGTCGCCTGCGCCCCACCCCAGGTGTGCTCGAACGGGATCTGCACCTGCGGGGCCGGCCAGGTCGCCTGCGGTCAAGCCTGTGTCGACACGGCGACCGATCCGAGCCACTGCGGCCAATGCGACAACGCCTGCGCTGCCGGCCAAACCTGCGCTGGCGGGGGGTGCACGTGTGCGACCGGTGAAACCCTGTGCGCAGGCGGCTGCGCCGACACCGCGATCGACCCGCTCAACTGCGGACAGTGCGGCGTGACCTGCGGCGCGGAGCAGGTTTGTTCCGGTGGCAGCTGCGCGTCGGCCTGCAAGCCCTCCGAGACGCAATGTGGTCAGTCGTGCGTCGACACCCAGACCAACACCCGGCATTGCGGCGCTTGTGACCAAGCCTGCGCCGCCGGGCAGGCGTGCATCGCTGGCCAGTGCGAATGTCCCGGCGACTCGGAGGCGTGCGGCGGCCGCTGCGTCGACACGGCGACCGACGACCAGCACTGCGGCGGCTGCGACATGCCGTGCGGGGCTGGCCAGGCATGCTCCGGTGGCCAGTGCGGGTGCAGCGGAGAGCAGACGCTGTGCGGCGGCGCCTGCGTCGATACTGGCAGCGACGAGGCGCACTGCGGCGGCTGCGACCAGGCCTGCCGCGCCCAGGAGGTGTGCGCGAGCGGCGGCTGTGCCGCTGACTGCGAGAGCCACCAGACCCTGTGCGGGCAGTCCTGTGTCGATACCCAGAGCAGCCCTTTGCACTGTGGCGCGTGCAACAGCGCCTGTGCCGCCGGGCAGACCTGCGCGGGCGGGGTGTGCGAATGCCCCGGTGAGCAGACCGTGTGCGCCGGCGCCTGCATCGATACGAGCAGCAGCCGCAACCACTGCGGCGGGTGCGGGGTCGTGTGTTCCGGAGAGCAGAGCTGCGTCGATGGAGTGTGCAGCTGTCCAGAAGGGCAAACGGCGTGCGGCGGCAGCTGCGTCGATACACAGACGACGGCCGCGCACTGCGGCGCCTGCAATCAGGCCTGCCCCCAAGGGCAAGTGTGCGCTGACGGCAGCTGCCAGGTCCAGTGCGCCAGCGGGCAGACGTTGTGCGGCCAGTCTTGCGTCGATCCGCAAACGAGCTCCGATCATTGCGGCGCGTGTTTCACGGCGTGCGGTACCGGACGGACCTGCCAAGGCGGCAGCTGCGGGTGCAGCCCGGGCACCACCCTGTGCGGGTCGGCCTGCGTCGACACTCAAACCAGCGACGCGCACTGCGGCGGCTGCGACGCCGCTTGCTCCGGCGGCAGGAGCTGCCAGGCCGGGCAATGCGTCTGCCCGGGTGACCAGACGTTCTGCAACGGCACCTGCGTGGACACGGACACCAGCGGGCAGCACTGCGGCAGCTGCAATACCCCGTGCAGCAACGGTCAAACCTGCAGCGACGGCAGCTGCCAGGGCGGGACGGTGTCCTGCGACTATGACCTGAGCCGCTATGACGGCAACGGTTCGGCGACCTGGTACTACTTCGGGCAGGGTTCGACCGAGGTGAACTGCAGCTACGCCATCACCGACCGAGGCCAGTACCCCTGGAGCGACGGTCGCGTGGACCGCGTGGCCAACATCTCGACCGGCGACGGCACCTACTTCATCGCCATGAACACCGCCGACTATGCCAGCGCAGCGACCTGCGGCGCTTGCGTCGAGGTGACCTACGGACAGCGCAAGGTCGTGGCCACCGTCGTGGACCAATGCCCCACGGGCAGCAATCCGCTATGTCAGGCAGGGCACCTCGATTTGAGCCAGAAGGCGTTCGAGCAGCTCGAACCGAATCTGATGAGCAACGGGCACCTGCAGAACCTCTCGTGGCGCTTCGTGCCCTGCCCCACGACGAGCAACCTCAGCTTCAAGTTGAAAGAGCCGAGCAACGCCGGCTGGAACGAAATCTTGGTACAAAACCACCGCCACCCGATCGCGAAGGTGGAGGCGAACGTGAACGGTAGCTGGCGGAGCGGCACACGTCAGGCGTACAACTACTGGAACATCAACGGCGGCAGCCTCGGCAGCGCGCCCTATCAGATCCGCGTGACCGATCGCCTCGGGCAAACCATCACGGCGTCTTTGCCGCTGGCCAGCGGCGATCTGGCAGGCAACGCGAGCCCGGGCCAGTTTCCCGGCTGTCAGTGAACCTTCGATCGCCGGAGCTTGGTCCAGGCGGCGCCGGCGCCCTTGACCATCAAGAGGACGCACGCGCCGAACAAGATCCCGACCAGCGCATTGAGCAGCATCGGACCGAGCGGCCCCAGGACCGCGCCGACGCCCGGCACCTCGCCCAAGCGCAGCTCGAACGCGTGGATGGCTTGCCCAACCGGCGCGACGCCGTGGGTCAGGATGCCGCCGCCGACCAAGAACATCGCAGCCGTGCCAGCGATGCCGAGCCCCTTCATCAGGTAGGGAGCCGACCGCAAGATCGCCGCGCCAAGCCAGCGCTTGAGCCGTACCGCGGGAGCTTCGTCGGGCTGAGCGCTGAGGTACAGCCCGAGATCGTCGAGCTTGACGATGCCCGCGACCAGGCCGTAGACGCCGACCGTCATCACCAGCGAGATTCCAGCCAGCACTCCGAGCCGGGTAACGAACGGAGCGGTGGCCACGGTGCCGAGCGCGATGGTCACGATCTCCGCAGACAAGACGAAGTCGGTCCGCACGGCGCCCTTGATCTTGTCGCGCTCGAAAGCGACCAGGTCCGTCTCGGCATCGGCGACCTTCTGCAGGCGCGCCGTCTTGTGTTCTTCGTGCTCCCCCTTGCCCTCGAACAGCTTGTGCGCAAGCTTCTCGAACCCCTCGTAACAGAGAAACCCGCCGCCCACCATCAGCAGGGGGGGCACCGCCCAAGGAGCCAGCGCGCTGATACCGAGCGCGGCGGGGACGAGGATGACCTTGTTGACCATGCTCCCCTTGGCGACCGCGAAGACCACCGGCAGCTCTCGCTCGGCGCGAACGCCGGTCACCTGCTGTGCGTTCAAGGCGAGGTCGTCCCCGAGGACGCCGGCCGTCTTTTTCGTCGCGACCTTGGTCAGGACGGCGACGTCGTCGAGCACCGTCGCGATGTCATCGATGAGCGCAAGGAGGTTGGCGGCGGGCATCCAAAACTCCGCTCAGCTCACGGGAGATCAAGGGATGATGGAGGGGCAGGCATGGCTCCGCGAGCGCCCGGTCGTACCGCGGCTCGGCGACCCGCGCGAGCACAATTTCACCCCCTCGCGCCCTCGCCACCCCATGACCGTGCCGCTCTTTGCGAACCGGCTGCAGCGGGCGGGCGATCATGTCTTGCCGGCGCCCGCGGCCCGGACGGCGAGGCGGACGAAGTCGGCTTCGGTGAGGAGCCCCACGAGCTTGCCCTGGCTGACCACCGGCAGGCAGCCGATCTTCTTGTCCAGCATGACCTGGGCGGCCTCTGCGAGCGGCGTCTCGGGGCTGGTGGTCACCGGCTCGGACGTCATCGCTTCTTTGACGACCAACAAGTCGAGGGCTCGAGCGCGAGCGTGTGTCCCGTAACCGAGCGCCTTCAGGATCCCGCTATGGAATAGATCGCGTTGGGTCACGATGCCGGCGAGCGCGCCCTCCTCGTCGACCACGGGCAGGTGGCGAATCCGGCCGAGCCGCATCACGTCGTCGGCCGTCGCCAGCTTGTCGTTGCGGTCGACCGTGACAAGGTCGCGGGTCATGACATCGGCGACGGTGCGGGCCCCGTCCTCGTCTCCCTCGTGCATGGCAGAGGATAGGGTCCAGAGCCATCGAGCCGCAAGAGGAGCTCGGCGCCGCCCTGGGACGCACTTCATTGCGCCACGGGCGCGGTCGCGATCGCCATCTGCTCGACGCGGAGGTTTTGAATCAACGGCAGCAGCGGCGGCTCATCGGGCGTTTGCTCGTCGGCCAGCGCGCGGAGCAGGTACGGGGGCACCGTCCGAAACAGCAGGCGGGCGACCACCCGACTCGGGACGCCTTCCGGAAGGGAGAAGGCGTAGACGAAGCGGGCCTCCTCGCCCGGGGCGAGCGGCGGGACTGGACGCTTGCCGAACGGCCGAACACGCGGCACGGGCCCGCCGCCGAGGTGCTGCAGCACGACCTCTTGGGCGCCAGGTGCGGCGCGGAGCTTCGGTTGACCATAGGCGTCGAGCAGCGGCCGGCCGTCGGGGCCCCTGACGGTCTCTACCTCGTTCACGAGCTGCTGCTGAAAGTTGACCAGCAGCGGATCCGCGGCCCCGCAGCCCTGAACGAACGATCGAAGCGGGTTGTTCGGCGCCCCCACCACGCTGCCGTCACACAAGTCGGCGGCGGGACTCTCGATCTTGCCCGAGCTCGCCAGCACCCGCCCCGCGGCGTCCTGCACGCGGACCTCGAGCCACATCTGGCGGACGAAGCCGAAGCCGCCGGGCAGGTTGTGCCCGGTCCCAACATTGGCGACCCGCGCCGACAGCTCCACCCGCTGCCCCTCCCGCCGCACGTCGGCCAGCGAGAGACGGGCGGCGCGCGCGAGCAGCGCCTGGCGCGCCGGGCGTGTCTTGTCTTCGTCCGTTGACCACTCCAAGGGGTAATCGACGCCGACGAAGGAGTGGTCTCGCACCCGCCGGGGGGGCGCGTCCCGGTCCTGTTCGAGCACCAAGAGCGCGCTCTCGGCGGCCCGCGTCTCGGCGACCACCGGCATGTGGCAATCGAGGCAGCTCTCGCCCCCTGCCTTCCGATACACCTCCCACTCCTCGTACAACGTCTGCAGCACCAGGTCTTCACCCTTGCGAACGTGCCCGTCGCCATTCGTGTCCAGCACGACCGAGTGGCAACCCTTGCAGAGGGTCTCCGGCTCCGCGAAGCGCCCGCCCCGTGCGCTGCGGTGGAACGCATTGTCGACCGCATCGGCGTAGGGGCCGAAATAGCGCCGGCCTGGCTGCAGCTCGGACTGGAAGCCGCTCAGGCCAGCCCTGCCCGCGAGAGCGTGCTCGTCGCCGTCGAGTTGATGGCACACCGAGCAGGAGACGCCTTCGTTGAGCAGCTCGGCAGACAGGAACATCGACTCGCTCTCGACCGGCAGCCCCGGCCCGGAAGAGAACGCGGCCCCGATGGGCCCGTGACAGTTGATGCAGATCTTCTGCGGATCGGGGCTCTCTTGCTCCGCCAGCACCTTGCGCACGACCTGGTTCGCTTGGGCGATCATCAGCGGGCTCGTCATGGCGTGCGCGTGCATCGAGGTCTGCCACTGCTCGACGATCTTCCGATGGCAGCTCTTGCACGCATCGGCCGTCGCGAAGGCGCCGATCGGAACCGTCCACGGCCGCAGGGTCTTCGATAGAAGCGGGACCTCGGTGGCGAACAGCACGTGCACCGGCAACGCGATCAAGAACGCCAAGCTCACCGGCACGTGGACCCAGCGCCAGCGCCCAAGCCGGCCGAGGTACCGGAGCTGGCGCTGCTGGCGCGCGAGCGCCTGCTCGCGGACGGTGACGGCCTGCGTGAGCTCGACGAACGCGCTGCGCTCCTGCGCCGGGAGCGCAGCAGCCGCTCGATCGACGGCGTCCATCGGCGGCCGTTCGCGCAGAAACCAAGCCTTGAGCTCCTGAAATTGCTGCGAACGACCGGCCGCCAGCTTGTCCACCTCGACCAACTGGCGGACGGCGCGCTCCCCGCTGGCGTCGAGCGCGTAGTTGCCGACGTCGCGCGCGGCCTTCCGAGGCACACGCCAGTACAAAAGCCGCCACAAGAGCCCGCTGAAGAGCAGCCCGACGAGCAACAACAGCAACAGCTTGCCCGAAGAGAACTGCAGGCTCACGACTCCATAGCCGCCGTGGACCAGCGCGGCGACCAGCGCAAAGAGGCCAGAGTACACGTGCGCCCAGAGCCAGATCGCCAGCGTGCCTTTGAGCACCGGCGTGTGCTCTTGGAAGCCCCGCTTCCTGAACGCGTACGCGAGCGCGACCGCGAGCGCGATGCACGAGGCGACGCCAGCGGCGATCCCGAAGCCCGTATGGCCTCGGAGCGACGGGCGCAGGCTCGCGTGCCAAGCTGCGACCAGGCCCAGATCGATGGCGGCGGCGAGCAACCAGGCCGCCGCCGAGGCCAGCAGGAAAAGCAGCGCCCAGGGCAGCTGGCGCTCGAGCAACCTGCGCGGTCGTCGTAGCTTCATGGCTCAGCGCCCGGAGCCAGCGAGGTGCGGCCGAACGCGCTCGCCGGGTCGAAGCGGAACGCGGCGGCGACGGGGCAGCCGGTGACGCAAGCGTAGTCCGCGTAGCCGGCGCACAGGTCGCACTTGACCGCCACCTTTTGCAGCTTCGGGTCGAGCTCCGCCAGCGCCTGCTGCCGCAGCGAGGAGCCCTTCAACAGATCGAGCAACCCGAAGAGCAGACCGCGCCCGGGCTTTTGCACCGGATGCATGCTGATGTTGCCGTACGGACAGCGCTCGGCGCACGCGCCGCAGCCGATACAGTTGTCTTCGATGATCTTTATCTCGCCGCTCGGCAGGCGGGCGATCCCCCCGACGCTGCAGAGCAGGCAAGCGGGGTCGTCGCAATGGCGGCAGGCGGTGGGGAACAGGTAATGATCGACCTGGATGCCGCGCAGCTGCAATCGGCTGTAGCCGTGCCGCCGCTCACAGGAGTCGATGCAGTTGCCACAGCCCACACACAGCTGTTGGTCCACCACCAGGATTTCACGGCCGGCGGCCAAACCCTGCTCGACCAAGACCCGCGCGTCGAAGCCGCTCCCGCGTGCTTGTTCGGAGGTCCCGGCATTCGCGAGCAGCCCGACGTCGTCGGCGCGCGCGAGCTGCTCGGCCGAAGAGGCGCCGGCGATCAGCTGCCGGTCGAGCCCCGGATACCTGGCGAGCACGCGGAAGACGCTCTGTCCGGAGATCCGGATCAGCTCGGCCCGCGTGGCAGCCTCGACCGCGTACGGTTGCGCCGCCTCGCGGCTCAAGAGCGACAGCAGCCCGAACATCGCGCCCTCACCGAGGTAAATCAAAGTGCGCTCGCGCGCGGTGTCCTGGCGCTTCACCCGCACGAAGCCGCTTTTGATCAAGAAGACGTCGCTCGGGGCCGCCCCTTGGTGGAACACCGTTTGTCCGGGTGACAAGAGCTGCAGCCGCGCGCTCTCGAGCAGCTCGGCGACCGCCGGCTCGGGAGCGGCGCCGAAGGCCGACGGGTTTCGGGCGTAGCTCCACAGGGCCCGCTGGGAGTACAGGTTTTCGAGCCGGGCGCCGAAGGCCGGGACGTGGTCCATCAGCCGCAGCAGGGCGGCCTTCGGGATCTCGAGCACGATGCTGTTTTCGAGCGCGACCACGCCGAACGCTTCGGGGCTGTCGCCGAGCACTCCCATCTCGCCGTAGAAGCCGCCTGGCCCGAGCAGCAGGATCGGGATCTGCTCGCCGCGCGCTCCGCGCGAGACCTGCTGGAGTCCGCCGCTGAGGACCACCGACAGTCGCTCGTGGAATTCCCCCTCCTCCGTGGGCCGCTCGTGGGCCGAGAACCAGCGCAGCGTCGACCGCAACAACATGCGGCGCAGCTGCTGCGGATCGACGCCCGCGAACAGCTCGAGCGCGCCGAGCCCCTGAGCGAGCCCGTCGAGCGTCCACCCCGACGGGGACGTCCCCCCTCGCGCCTGCAGCAGCAAAGGGCGGTCGCTCGCGGTGTCTTCCACCTTCAGTTTGTTGAAAAGCACCATCCGCGCCCGGTTCAGCCCGGCGGGGCAGACGGGCACGCACTGTTCACATTGCGTGCAGCTGTCGACGAACTCTCGCACGTTCTGCTGGGCGATCACCGGCAAGTGAACGGCGGTGTTCAGCTCCGAGATCGTCACCGAACGCGCCTTTGGCAACGGGCAAGCGAGCAGGCAATCGTTGCAGCCGATGCAGGCCAGCACCTCGGCCTCCACCTCGGCCCCGAGCCGCTGTTCGTAGGCGTTCATGCGACCTCCTCGAAGCGCAAGGTCGCGCCTGACGCCACGACCAGCATCTCGCCCGATCCGATCGGCACGAACTCGGCGCCGAGCGGGCGACCCGCTCGATAGGTCCCGCCCCCGCTCAGATCCCGCGCGAAGAACCTGCCTTCGTGCACCCAAAGCTCGAGCTGTTGCGGCGCCATCCCCCTGAGCTGCAAGCTCGAGCGTTCGTCGCTGCCCACCAGCGCTCGCTCTCCGAACTCGATCTGTTTACCGGCGTCCGCCCCACCATCGACGGTCAGCCTGCCGCGCACCCGGAGCGCGCTCTGAACGCTGACGAGCTCGTAGCCCAGCTCGAGCCCCCCGACGTGGAAGCTCTCGCCGAGCTCGAGCGGCACCTGCTCGCCGGGCCCCAGCCGCCGCCCTCGCAGAAACGTACCGGTGCGACTGCCCGCGTCCGAGAGGTAGTGGAAGCCGGCGTGCGGGGTGACCACGGCATGGCGCCGCGACACGCTCATGGCGTCGAGCCGCAGGCCACAGTCCGGCCAGCGGCCGATGGTGAGCGGCACGTCGCCGAGGACCATGCTCAAGCCCACCAGCGGGCCGGAGCGGAGCCGGACGGCGGGGGCTCCCCCGGAGAGTTCTTGGCGGGTGGCGGGGCGCGGGCCTGCGGCGGGGCACCGGAACCGCAGCCGCTCGGAGCCGATCCCGATGATGTCACCGTCGCACAGCGCGGTCTGCCCCTCCACCAGGTGCTCGTTCAGGCGCGTGCCGCTGCCGCTGCCCAGGTCGCGCAGGTAGATCCGCTGCCCGAACACGACCAGCTGCGCGTGCAGGTCGGCGGCGCCCGCTGCGGCCACGCGCAGCGCGGCAGCGGGGCCCGAGCCGATATCCGTCACGGCGCGGCTCACGCCGTGGCGGCCGGAGCTGGCCTCGAGCCAGGCGTCGATCGGAGGAGCCGCGAGCTC
>JAEZYZ010000048.1 GCA_023418705.1 Pseudomonadota bacterium
CTCGAGCTTCCCCGTCGCGCCGAACGCCAACGCGTAGCCGTGCGCCATCACCGTGCGCGCCGCCTCGATCAGCCGCTCGTCGCGGCCGGGCGTGCCGAGACCGATCACCCCCGACGACGGCCCGCGCGCGCCCAACAGCTCGCGCGCGGCGCGCTGCACGGGTGGGGGCGCGGCAGCATCGTCGCTCAGCGCCCGCAAGTGCTCGACGTAGGTCCTGCCCCACGACGGCCGCGGGCGCACCACCAGCGCCGCGTTCAGCGCCATGCCCGCGGCGCGCTTCGCCCCGGAAATCCCGCCCGTGGCGTCGCGTTGCCCGAAGGCCGCGCGAGCCTTGGACAGCTCCTGCAAGGACAGAGCGATCCACTGCTCGGGCGAGCGGCGCCGCACGAGCTCCGAAAAGGGCACGGGCTCACTCGTCTCAGGAGCCATCCTGCCGCAGCGTGTGCTCCTTGCCGTCGTAGCGCAAGAGCACCTTCTTGCCGTCACCGATGGTGGCCAGCGTGACCGGGCGCTTCCACACGCGCACCAGGGATTTCAGGGTCTCCCGCGCATAGTCGCCGCGCAGGTCCACGCCGCGGTGTTCGTGCCTCAGCAAGAGCTCTCCGCGGTTTTCGAAGTTGGCGTCTTCGACCACGATGAAGGGATTGCCGAAGTTGGTGAGCTGAAACAAAAGCTTCTCCTTGATCGCCTTGAACTCGCGCGTCTCGATCTCGAAGCGATCGTTGCGGCTCGACCAAGCGTAGGTGAAAAGACCGTGCTCGATCGCAAACTCGGGGGTCAAAAACTCGTCGATGAAGGTCACGTCCGTATACAAGGCCCGCACTTCGAAGAGCTTTTCTCGCCCGAGGCCGAGCCGAAGATCCCAGTTCTTCTTCACGTCCAGGTCGTCGCACTCCTCCCACTCCCGACCGAACTGCCCCTTGTTCCAGCGCTCCTCGACGCTGCGGAACAGCTCGACGCCGAGCTTGTACGGATTCAGCCGGCCGCCCGCGGTGCTCATCACCCCGGCGTTGTTCTCCGCGTACTCGATGATCTCGCTCCAGTCGCACACCCGCTCCGTCATCAACCGCGAGTGCCAATACGACGCCCAACCCTCGTTCATGATCTTCGTCTGCATCTGCGGAACGAAGTAGTACGCCTCCTCGCGGATGATCCCGAGGATCGTCCGCTCCCAGCGTTCGAGCGGCGCGTGGTCCAGCAAGAACCTGAGCACGTCCTGCTGGGGCTGCTGCGGGAACTTGCCCTTGTCTCGCTCCCGCTCGGCGACGATCCGGCGGCGCTGCTCCTCGATGTATTCCTCAGGGTTGATGAAGTCCTCCATGTAGTCTTTGCTACGGAGGCGCGGCACCTCGACCTCCGCCGGCTCTTCATCCGGCTGGCTCTCGCGCTGCCGAACGACGAACGGCGACCAGGGATCGATCAGGTTCTCCAGCGAAAGACAGGTGTCGATGAACTCTTCGATTTTGCCGATGCCGTGGCGGTCGACGATGCGCCGCACCGCCGCGCCGTGATTGGCCATCTTGTCGATCCACTTGCGGTTCGGGCGATAACCCCGCGGATCGGCGCGCACCGGGTCGATGACCCGCCCGGCCACGTCCAGATCGGTCGAGCGGAAGGCGAAGTTGTGCTTGAAGAAATCGACGTGGCCGTACACATGGCACATCACGAGCTTCTGATCGGTGAAGCTGTTGCCCTCCAGCAGGTAGGCGAACGACGGGTTGTTGTTGATCACCATCTCGTAGATCTTGCTCAACCCGTATTCGTAGCTCTTGCTCAGCCGTTCGTACTCCATCCCGAAGCGCCAGTGCGGGTAGCGGTTCGGGAAGCCGCCGTAGGCGGCGATCTCGTTCATCTGGTCGTAGCTGAGCATCTCGAACACGACCGGGAAGAAGTCGAGCCCGTAGTCGCGAGCGATCTTCTCGACGCGCTCCTGCTCTTCCCTGAGATAGCGGGGTAGCCCCGTTTTGGTGACGAACGGCATCTATTTGCCCTTGCCCAAGAAGTCTTTGATGCTGTTGACGATGGCGTCGCGATCCCGAATCTCGCTCGTGACCACGCGCTCGTCGGCCTTGAACTGCTCGCGCAGATCCTTGATGAACTGACCGGAGCCGTAGGGGCTCTCCACCTGGCCGTAGGCGAACATGTTCACCTGCGGCAAGATCTCCTGCTTCAAGAGCTCGACGCACGTCAGCGTGTCGTCCATGCTCCAGTTGTCACCGTCGGAGAAGTGGAACGGATAGATGTTCCACTCCTCCGACGGGTACTCGTTGTCGATGATTTGAGCGCACAGCTTGTAGGCGCTGGAGATCATCGTGCCGCCCGACTCGCGCGTGCGGAAGAACGTGTCGCGGTCGACTTCGCGGGCGACCGCGTCGTGGATGATGTAGCGGCTCTCGAGGCCCTGGTAGTGACGGCGGAGCCAGGTATCGATCCAGAAGCTCTCGATCCGGACGATTTCCTTCTGCTCGTCCCCCATCGATCCCGACACATCCATCATGTAGATGATGACGGCGTTGGCGACGGGCTCCTCCGACTCGTTCCACGACCGGTAGCGCTTGTCCTCGTGCTGCGGGACGATCAGCGGCCGCGCCGGATCGTAGACGCCGCTCGAGATGGCCCGCTTCAGCGCCTCCTTGTAGGTGCGCTTGAAGTGCTTCAGCGACTCGGGGCCGACCCGCCGAATGCCGGTGTAGCGGTCTTTGGTGCTGATGATGCGGCTCTTGCCCTTGTTCTCGATAGCGGGCAGCTCGAGCTCCTCGCCCAGGATCTCGGCAAGCTCGTCGAGCGTGATGTCCACCTCCAGCACGTGCTCGCCGGGGTCTTGCCCGGCCTTGCCGCTGCCGTCCCCCTCTCCCTCCTCGCCGCCGATCGGATCGCCAGGCTCGCCGTCCCCCTGCCCCACGCCGCCGCGCTGTTTTTCGCCGAACGTGAAGCGCGGGATGTCGATTTGAGGGATGGGGATGGAGACGACGTCCTTGCCCTTGCGGCCGAGCATCTCCCCCTGGGAGATGTAGCGCCTGAGGTTTTGGCGGATCTTGCCGCGGACGATGTTGCGAAACCTGGAGTGATCCTGATCGATTTTCAATGACATCTGACCTTCTGGGATCCCTTCCGATACACTCGACGCGAAAAGCTCCTTCGTCCAGGGTGCCGCTCGATTTGTGAGCCGGCCCCCCCCCACGGTCGGGACCCCGCTGTGGACGAGGACCCCGGACGCATCGGGGAAGCCTCTGCTCGGCTCACGGTTCTGCGCTCTGGACGGTTTCATTTTCCGACGGGCGGTCGGCACGGCGATCCGCGGTATCGCTCTAGTCTCGCACAATGTATCTGCGGACGCAGCGGCCGACCAGGAGGCCGCGCCGCGCCAGGTGGATCGGAGCTCGGGATTTGACGACTGCGATCGAAGGGGGCCCATGTAGGCAAGGCCTGGAGCGCCAATCCGTCTTTGGTCGCGGACTCGGTCCCGGGCGCGCCTGGCCCCGCCAAGCCGCGGGCGGCGGCTCGATCGGCGGCGCCGGCGGCGGCCGTAGCAGAAGCGGGCCCGCTGGTGATAGATCCGTTCGGCGTGATCCCTGGCGAGCGATATCTGGGCTTCCGCTGCACGCAATGCGGCAACTGCTGCAAAGACCCGCTGCTGCCTCTGACCGACGCCGACCTGCGGCGCATCGTCGAGCACACCGGCGACGCACCCGAGGACGTGGTGCGCTGGGTCGACCGATTTGCCATCGACATGGATGACGAGCCTCAAGCCTTCGTTCGGCTCCGTCAGGGCAGGCGGGTGATGGTGCTGCGGCACCAGCGCGGCGTCTGCCGCTATCTGGGCGCCGACGACCGTTGTTCGATCTACGACGCGCGGCCGCTCGGGTGTCGCATCTTCCCGTTCGATCCGAGCTTCGGTCGGGACGGCAAGCTCCGACGGCTTCGGCTGATCCAGGCCACCGACTGCCCCCATGAGCTCGACGGGAAAAACCCGGTCCGGCCGCTGCGCAGCTTGCATCAACGCTACCAACGCGCGACCGCGGACTACTACGAGAAGGTCGCCGAGTGGAACCGCCGCCAGCGGCGGCAGCTACGCGCCGGGCGCTCGGCGGCCACGGCCCGTCAGTTCTTGCAGTTTCTGGGCCTGATGCCCGCCGGCTCGGCCCGCAACGACGCGACGCACCACGCCAGCCGTGCCCCACGCTCGGCGCAAGTGGTAGTCCGCCCTCGCTGAACGCGATAAAGAGGCCGGCATGAAGCTGCGCGTCCTCCTGGTCGTGGTCTCGTGCGTGCTCAGCATCGTCACTGGCATCGTGATCGCCCGTGGCGGCGGCGGGGGCGGCGCCGAGGCCAAGACGGCCAGCGACGGCGTGCGGATCGGTCTATCCCTCGACACGCTGAAGGAGGCGCGCTGGCAGGCCGATCGTGATCTGTTCGTCGAGCGCGCCACGCAGCTCGGCGCCGAGGTGCTCGACCTGTCGGCCAACAGCGACGACGCCGCCCAGATCAGCGACGTCGAGAAGCTCATCACCAATGGCGTGGACGTGCTGGTCATCGTCCCACACGACGGCACGGTCATGGCGAAGGCCGTGCGCATGGCGCACGAAGCGGGCATCCCCGTCATCGCGTACGATCGCATCATCCGCGATAGCGACCTGGACCTGTACCTGAGCTTCGACAACGTGCGGGTGGGTGAGCTTCAGGCCCAGTACCTCTTGGACCACCTGCCCACCCCGGGGAAAGGCCGCGTCGTGCGGATTTACGGCTCCAAGACCGACAACAACGCCTTCTTGTTCAAGAAGGGGCAGGACAACGTGCTCCTGCCGTACGTCGAACGCGGCGACATCCAGGTCGTGCACGAAGACTGGGCCGACGACTGGAAGCCAGAGAACGCCAAAAAGATCATGAACGCGGCCATCAGCCGGCACGGCGACGCCTTCGACGGCGTCCTCGCCTCCAACGACGGCACCGCGGGCGGCGCCATCCAGGCGCTGCTCGAAGAGGGGCTCTCCGGCCGCAAGCTGGTGACAGGTCAGGACGCCGAGCTCGTGGCCTGCCAGCGGATCGCCGCCGGGACGCAGTCGATGACGATCTACAAGCCCCTCCACAAATTGGCGACCAAGGCGGCGGAGGTCGCGGTGCGGATGGCCCGGCGCCAGGTGGTGGTGGCGAGCCAGACCGTCAACAATGGCAAGCTCGACGTGCCGGCGGTGCTGGCCGACGTGGTGAGCGTCGACCGCGACAACCTGCTCCAGACGGTGATCGCGGACGGCTTTCACGCGAAGGAAGACGTGTTCCAAGACCTCCCCCGCGCCCAGCGTGAAGCGGCCCCATGACCGCCAGCGCCGCGATCCGGGCCGACATCGAAGCTGCGCCGCGAGCGGCGCTCTTCGAAGCGCGGGGCATCGTCAAGCGCTTCGGCGGCGTGTTGGCGCTGCGCGGCGTCGACTTCACGCTCGAACCGGGTGAAGTGCACGCCCTCTGCGGTGAGAACGGCGCGGGCAAGTCGACGCTCATCAAGGTGCTCTCTGGCGTGCACCCGTACCCCAGCTACGACGGCGAGCTGCTCTTCGAGGGCAAACCCGTCGCCTTCTCCGGGCCGAGGGACGCCACCGACGCCGGCATCGCCGTCATTCACCAGGAGCTGTCGCTGGTGCCAGAGCTCGGGGTGGCCGAGAACCTCTTCCTCGGGCGAGAACCGCGGCGCCTCGGGCTCGTCGACTGGGAACGGCTCTACGCGGAGGCGCAGCGAGCCCTCGAGCCGTTCGGCCTCGCCGACAAGGCGAGCGAGCCGGTGTCGGCGCTCGGCATCGGCCAACAGCAGCTGGTCGAGATCGCCAAGGCGGTGCGCCAGAACGCCCGCATCTTGATCCTGGACGAGCCGACCGCCGCGCTGGCGGACAAGGAAGTCCGCGTGCTCCTGCAGATGATCCGCAGGCTCTGCTCGAGCGGCGTCGCTTGCGTCTACATCTCTCACAAGCTGGACGAAGTGCTGGAGATCGCCGATCGGATCACGGTGCTGCGCGACGGCTGGACGGTCGCCAGCACGGCGGCGGCCGGCAGCAGCCCCGACGAGATCATCCACCACATGGTGGGCCGGGGGCTGTCGGAGCTCTTTCCGCGGCGGCGGGTCGAGCCCGGTCCGGCGCTGCTGAGCGTCCGCGATCTTTCGGTCTGCGATGGTTCCGGCGAGCCGCGCCTGCAAGACCTGAGCTTCGAGGTCGCCGCGGGCGAGGTGCTGGGCATCGGGGGTCTGATGGGCGCCGGGCGGAGCGAGCTCTTGCTGCACCTGTTCGGGATTTGGGGCGTGCGCTCGGGGGGCAGCGTCACGCTCGCGGGCGAGGCGCTCCACGCGCGCGGGCCTGCCGACTGCATCGCGCGCGGGCTGGTGCTGGTCACCGAAGACCGCAAGCGGTTCGGCCTCGTGCTGGAGCACGGCGTGGGCGACAACCTCGCGCTCTCGCGCCTCACGCTCGGTCGAGCCCTGGGGCTGCTCGACGCCGAGCGGCTCGAGTCGGACAACCGCGGCCTGTGCGACCGGCTTCGGATCAAGTGCCGCGGTCTCGACAGCCCGGCGGCGAGCCTGTCGGGGGGCAATCAACAGAAGGTGGTGCTCGGCAAGGCGCTGTCGACCGAACCCCAGGTGGTGCTGCTCGACGAACCGACCCGGGGTATCGACGTCGGAGCCAAAGCCGAGGTCTACGAGCTCGTCAATCGACTGACCGAGGCGGGCAAAGCGGTGATTTTGGTCTCGAGCGAGCTGCCGGAGCTCATCGGCATCAGCGACCGCATCGTCATCATGCACGCAGGAAAGCTGAGCAAGAGCTTCGACGCGCGCACGGTCACGCAAGAACGCCTTCTGCAGGCGGCGATGGGGCGCCATGAAATCTGATCTTCGCATGCGTGAGCTCGGGATGGCCGCGGCGCTGGTGGCCATCTTCGGGTTCTTCGGCAGTCAGTCGCCGGTGTTCCTGTCGGCGCGCAATTTGTCGTTGTTGATGATCGAGCTGAGCGTCACCGCGATCTTGGCGCTGGGCATGCTGCTGGTGCTCCTGCCCGGGCACATCGACCTGTCGGCAGGCAGCGGCGTCGGTCTGTTCGGGGGCGCCGCCGCGGTGCTGGTGTTCTGGCATGGCTGGCCGGCGCCGCTCGCGATCGCCGTCGTGATGGCCGCCGCGCTGCTGATCTGGACGTTGATGGGCGTGCTCATCGTGCGCGAGCGCATCCCTGCCTTCATCATCACGTTGGGCGGCCTGCTCGTCTTCAAAGGTGTGCATTGGTTGATCATCGAAAATCAAACCGTGCCCGTGGCCCACGGCGGCGCGAGCAACCTGTACTCGCTGCTCACCACCTACTACGTGCCTCCCATCCCGAGCTTCGTGATCGGAGGAGCGCTGGCCACCCTGCTGGTCGCCTTGGCGCTGCGAGCGCGCCGGCGCCGGCTGCGTTTCGGGTTTCACGCCGACGACGGCGAGCTCACGTTCCTCAAGCTGTTCGTGGCCTCGCAGTTCATCCTGTTGTTCGTCGTCGTCACCGTCCAGTACCGCGGCATCCCGCTGCCGGCGCTGATCTTGGCGGCGACGGCCGCGGGCGTGCACGTCATCACGCAGCACACGCCGTTCGGCAGGTACCTGTATGCGATCGGCGGCAACGCCGACGCGGCGCTGGTGTCGGGGGTGCGCGTCGATCGAACGGTGATCGCCGCGTTCGCGCTGATGGGCGTGATCGTCGCCATCGGCGGGCTGATGCAAACGGCGTACTCGGGCGCCTCCACCTCCACGGTCGGCAGCCTGATGGAGCTCGATGCCATCGCGGCCTGCGTGATCGGCGGCACGAGCTTGCGCGGGGGACGAGGCACGGTGCTCGGGGTGCTCTTCGGAGCGCTGATCATGGCCACGCTGCTCAACGGCATGACGTTGCTCGCGGTGTCCCCGGAGGTGAAGTTCATCGCGCGCGGGCTCGTCCTGGCCGCCGCGGTGTGGCTGGATCTGCGGCTGGCGCGGCGGACGGTGTTTGCCTGAGGTTTCGGTCGCACTGAAACCCGCTTCGTGCGGCCAACTCGCCACGTCGTGATCGAATGGCGACGGGGGTCGCTTGCGGAGCGGCTCCCGGAATCACTCGGGGAGGCCGCCAATCCGCAGGTCGAGCGTGCCGGAGCGCCGTCGCTAAGCGGATGCGTCGAGGCGAACGGGGTGCGCGCGCGCGGGCTCGCACGCTGCTTGCAGGGAGGCGGAGCGCTCCGGGCCGACACCCCCGGAGCCACCGCAACCCGACGAGGACGACCATGCGAGGCTTTTCGATTGCTTCCGTTGCGCTGATGGTCGCTGCGTGCAGCGGCGACGACGATCCGGCTCCCGCC
>JAEZYZ010000073.1 GCA_023418705.1 Pseudomonadota bacterium
CCGCCGCCTGCGGCGCCGTCCCTACCGTCGCCGCCCCCACCGCCGCCGTCCGCACCGCCCCCGCGTGCCGCCGCCGAGCTGGTCCGGCTCGAGCTGGGAGCGCTGATCGAGGCCGCCGTCGCGGCGGAAGAGTTCGTGGCGGCGGCCAGCCCGGGCGTCGAGCTGCGCGGCGCCATCGGCAGCGGTCCCGTGGCGCTGACCCTGTCCGCGGGCTACGTCCCGGAGCAAGACTTCGAGCTGAACGGGCTCGAGGCGACCTGGGAGCGGGTGCCGTTGAGCGTGGGAGCGCGCTTGCAGTCGGCGCCCGAGCGCATCCGCTACGCCGCCGATCTGGGCGTCGTCGGCATGCTGGTGCAGGCCCAGAGCGAAGCTCCGTTTCGACCCGCCAGCGACAGCGCCATCGACGTGGGGCTGCGCGCCGGCGCTATGGTGAGCCTGGCGCTGCCCGCGGAGCTGCTCGCCTTCATCGGCGCCCACGTCCTGTACTTGCCGTGGCCGCGCGAGATCGCGGTGGCGCCGAGCGGCGTCATCGGAGAGCTGCCGGCGCTCTGGGGCGGCGCAAGCGCCGGGATCGGGGTCCGGCTGCGGTGAAGCGGCGTGCGAGCCCTGCGGGCAATCGCTATGCTCGCGCGATCCAGATGGAGCGCGCGTTGCTGATCGCTTCCGCCCTGGCGAGCGTCGCCTGCGGCCAGCCCCTCGATCTGGGCAGCGACGTGTTGTGGGCCACCGACCACGAGGGCGGCCTGGACGCCTGGAGCGACGGCAACGGTGGGGTGGAGCTGTCCGACATGGCCGGTGACGTCGCGGTCAGCGACGAGCGCGCCCGCAGCGGCCACTACGCCGCCGAGCTGAGCGTCGAGGCGACGGGATCGCACGCGTACGCGGTGCTGCGCCGCAGCGGCGATCTGCCGAAGGAAGCCTACTACAGCGCCTGGTTTTTGGTCCCCGAGCAATACGTCACCCGGTCGTCGTGGACGATCTTCAACCTGCAGTCGAGCGACGGCGAGACCCCGAACCCGATCACCACCGGGCTCAGCCTGAACCTGCGGGCGCTGCCGGGCGGCGGCTACGTGCTCTACGTGTTCCACCACGACGTGCGCTTCCTGCAGGCGCCGATCGCCGATCCGGCGCCGATCATCGAGCCCGGACGCTGGTTTCACCTGTCGGTCTTCTTCCGCGAGGCAAGCGACGACACCGGTCAGCTCACGGCGTGGCTCGACGGTCGGCGCGTCTACGACCTTCGTCACCGCCCGACCGGGGGTCGGGATCACTTGCACTGGTCGGTGGGCAGCGTCGCCGCGAACATCCCGGGCGGACCGGCCCGCCTGTTCGTCGACGACGCCGTCGTCAGCCTGCAGCGCGTGGCGCCCGAGGCAAACGTGCGGGCGTTCTGAGGCTAGGGGGTCTCGATCTCCGACGCGACGCGCGCGGGCGCCCGCTCTGGGACACCGTCGCCCAGCGTCGCATGGTTGCCGAGCCCGGAGCCGTCGAAGGCGCGCAGGCCGCTCAGCTCGTCGAAGGCGAAGTAGGCGACGAGCGTCGAGAGATCGTCGGCGATGGTGCCCGCCGCTTCGAGCGCGATTTGCTCCTCGCTCCGGGCGACGCTCCAGATCCGAAGCTCGTCCAGCCTGCCGGCGTACAGGTCGCGCGACCCGTCCATGCTGCCGATGAAGCAGCTCGTCGGCGTCCGGTTCTGGGGCTCATCGCTGCCAGCGCCGACCTGAGCGCCATCCAGGTACACGCGGTGCTCGGCGCCCGTCCAGACGTACGCCAGGTGATGCCAGCCCGGCGTGAGCGGCTCGGTCGAGCGCGCGAAGGTGCGCCCGTGGTAAGCGCTCCACGCTTCGAGCTCCCCGTCGCGCAAGCCCACCACCACCCCGCTCTCGAAGTCTCGCCGCAGCACGACCAAGGCTTGCTGCGCCGCGGTGCCCTCGGGGTGGGCCCAGAGCGAGATCGTCTGCGGGTTGGCGGCGAACGGGAACGCGGCCGTCCCGCTCGTGGCGTAGTGCGCGGCGCCGTCGAACGCGAGCGCCATCGCGCCGAGCGGCGGCCGCCGCTCGGCGTCCGCGTCCGCGTCGTCGTCGTCGCGCTCGCCGCAGGCGGTCGTCAAGGCGAGGGCCGACAGCCACGCAGCGGTCGCCCAGCGACAGAGCCGCCCTGTCTCGCCCGACACGCGGCAACGCTAGCAATTCGCCCTTCGCCGAGCAAACGGCGTCCCTCGAGGCGTGCCCCCGGCGAGCCTCAACGCACGCGGAAGCTCTTGCTGACCGTCACCGCGTCACCGGAGAACGGCGGCACGCGCGCCGATCGGAAGATCCGCGTCACGCACCCGGGCCGCACGTTCGCGCCGTCGAGGTTGGCGATGCTCACGGAGGTCACCCCGCCCCACGGCGCGAAGGTGACGACCGCGGTCCCCGAAGCCTTGCCGTTTGCGCACGACCCGGCGCGGGACGCCGCCGAGCGCAGCGCGAGGCGCGCCGCCGAAGCATTGAACGACGACCCGGACGTGTCACTCGGCTCCGCGCGCGAGCGGCTCGTGTCTTCCGGCGGCTCTGGCTTGTCTCGCGACGGCGTCGCCTTGGCGCGCGCCTTCGTCGACTTGGCAGCGGAAGCACGCCGCGATTTCGAGGCGCGTGCCGAGCGGGCTTTGGCCCTGGGGGCCTTGTCTTGCACGCCCGCCTCCGCCTCCGCTGGCTCGCCGTCCGCCGCCTTCGAATCGGTGTCGTCCGTCTTCGAATCGGTGTCGTCCGCCGAGCTCACCGTCGTCGGCGCTGCCACACCTTGCGGCAGCGCGGGCAGCGCGCTGAGCGCCACCATGGGGATGTCCGAGGCTTCGGGGGCTCGAGCGCTGGGTTTGGCGGCCGCCGTGACCGTGGGCTCGGCGACTCCGGCGCCCGGCGCGCTGGCTTCGGGCAGCGCGCTCCGCAGACCGGCGAGCCAGAACACACCCGAGACCAACAGCGCGCCGGTCATCATGTACCCGACGCGCGCCATCCACGGTGAGGACGCTGGCTCGGCGCTCAGCGACCGCTGGATCGGCGCCAGCGAGTGGACGTCGCTGGTGGTCACCTCTTGATGGGTGTTGGCTCGCACGCCATTCGACCGATGACCGCTGGGGGGTTGGAGGTTGGGCAGCTTCGCCGCAGGCGGGATCGCCGGCGGCGCCGCGCTCGGCGCGGCTGGCGGCAGGAGCGCGGCCGCCTCGCCCGCGGCGCGCAGCGCGCCCGCTGCGACCGCCAGGGGCGGGGGGGGCGGCCTGGATGACGGACTGGCCGGCAGCGCTTCGGCCGGCGGCGCGGGCAGCAGCTTGGGTTGCCAGCCCCGTCTGCCGGCCGGCGCGCTGGCGTGCATTGTCTCGAACCGCTGCAACCCCGGCGCTGGAGCGACCGCGAGGCGCGCCGGGGAAGCTGCGGTCACGCCGCTCCGGGTGGTGTCCTTGCGGTGCGCGCTGATCGCCTTGGACAGCTCCGGGACCTGCAGGACCGGTGACCAGCCGCCACCGTGCCAGACCATGGCTTCGCGCGCGGTCGCCTCGTCACGGCAGAGCTCGGCGGCCGTCTTCGCTGAGAGCTTCACCCGCAGGTACCAATGACGATCGTCGCCGCCGCCCGTTACGCGGATGAGCGTCGGCTCGTCTTCGCGCACGACGGCTTTCACCTGCGCGGCGCGCGGTGCCTGAAGCAGCGGATTGCGACGACCGCCACGTTCGTTGAGCCGGGCCATTGGCGGCTTTCTCCCGCGGAGCGAACCGTCGCTCCGCGGGGCGGAAGCATACGCCTTTCACGCCAGAATGTTCTCAAAATCTGCCGGCGGGCGCCTGAGTCGGGCGCCACGCAATGCGTGGTCGTCGCATTCCAGTCACGCTGGCTTGGTGCACCAAACTAATTATTTTAATGAGCCTGTTTGAGAGGTCCTCGCAACCGCTCGTTTTTACAGGAAGAGCCGTGCTCGAGGCTCACCTCACAGGCTCGGGCCGACCTTCCGGATGCTCGCGAGCACGATGATGCAAGGGGTTCTCGTTTGCAGCTCGCTTGCGTGGAGGAGCTCGACGGCGGGTTTCCTTTACGCGCCCACCCCTGCCGTGGCCATGACCGCCGGGGTCGCGAGCTCTCGCTCGAGCGTGCGCCGCACGAGCTCGATGGCGGAAGGCAGCGCCGCTTCGACCACGGACGACAACCCCAAGCGCTCGACGACCTCGGCAGGCTCGCAGCCGATCACCAAGATGCGCGGCAGTTCGCGGCCGAGCTCGCGCAGCATGGCGAAGGCGTGGAGCAGCGCGACGCCGAACGCGTCCGGCCGTGCGTCGCTGAAGGCGTGGTCGCGATCCGCTTCGAGCAGGGACAAGGTCCCGGGCGCCTGACCACGTGGCAACGCATCGAGCACGATCAGCAGATCGGGTGGGTTCATGAGCTCGTAGGCCAGGTGCAGGCTCCGGAGCCCATAGTCGGTGACGGTCACCTGCGGAGGCAGCCGCGCGCGCGCCAAACGCTCGGCGAGCACCGATCCAAAGCCGTCGTCGCCGCGAAAGATGTTTCCGGTGCCAGCTACCAGGACCTTCACGCGGCGCTCCTGGAGAGGCGTGAACCAGACGTGCTCACTTGTTGGTCCTCCGGCGGCTGCGCCCGAGGACGATGCTCAGCAACCTGGGCTCCGCCTCGGCCGTCTCCTCGAAGGCGACTTCCACCTGGATCACTTCCGGCATGCGTCGCTCGATCAGGCCCCTCAACGCCGCCTCGATCTCGGTGTTCGCCCAAGAGGTCTCCGGGCGTTTGACGACTTGCACGTGCAGCTCGTCGCCCGAGAGCTCGACCAGATCGATGCTCGAAACCGCGTCGGCGAGCTGCGTGCGAGCTGCCTTCAGCGACAAGATCACTCGATCGCGGATCGGCAGCGGGTGCAGACCGTGCAGCAAGAGCAGGCTCGACACCAGCTCGTCCCGGGTGAGCCGCGCCACGAGCTCCGGGCTGATCGAGCCCGTCTCCGAGCTGTGCTGCAACACGCGGGACAACCCGGACCCGTAGCTGGCGAGCAGCCGCTCGACCAGCTCCTCGATGCGCTGCCACAGCGCCGGGCTCGCCGTCGCCCGCAGCTCCTCGAGCAGCTCGGCGATCCGCTCGCCGTCCTCGTGAAGGCTGGGCGCGCCGGACGGCCCCGCGTCGAGCGTCTTCACGCGAGCGGCTCGATCCATCGGCATGGATCACCTCCTGAGCTCGCGCCGTGTGCGCACGATCCTGCACGTCGAAGTCGGCGTGCGGTGAAAAACTTCATCTCGTTTGGCACCATCACCTCGCGCCGCGGCGTTCCCCCGGGGCGTTCTCGTTCACCCACCTCGCGGCCAAGCCCAGCGTCTCAGGCCGAGCTCGTCCATCGGGGCCTGAAGCTGAGTCGCGGGGGAGGCTTGTCAACCACCGCCGTGACACGAGGGTCCGAAGCAGCATTGGCACGCTCGCGGGCCGCCGCAACGTGCGCCGCGGCGGCCGCGCCAGACCAGCCGGAGCGCCAAACGGTTCGCCAGGTGAAACACCCGGGAGCATCGGGGGGCCACCGCGGTAGCTCGACGGAGCGCAGGCCTGCTCGCCGGTGTCCTGTACGCGCTCGACCGAGCGGGGGTCTACTTCAGGTCCCAGCGGGAGCCGGGGCACGTCGGGCGCGTCACCGCGCTGCCGCCCGGGCGGCGCCAGGACGGGCGCTGAGCACCGAAGGGCATCGCGAGCAGGCGGCCGAGCGTCAGCTCCGACCGCTTGGGAAACTCGGGGACCCCGACCGTGACCGCGTGCTGAGGAACGTTCAGGCGGACGGTCCCGTGCACGTAGTCGGGCCAGGCGAAGATCGTCGACCAGTTGCTGTTGGCCTCGTCCGCTACCGTCGAGTGGTGGATGCCGTGCATGCGCGGCGTCATGAGCAGGCGACAGAGCCAGCGCTCCGCGCGTAGCGGCAGCGCGACGTTTCCGTGGTGGAAAAGGATGGCGACCAGGGTGAGCAGCTGCCAGCTCGACAGCGCGAGCGGGGCCGCGCCGATCACCAGGATCTGCAGCGCCCGCCAGGGAACGGACAGCGCCATTTCACCGAAATGGAAGCGGACGGCGGTGGACGCATCCAGGTCCAGGTCCGAGTGGTGCACGCGGTGCAGCCGCCACAGAAACGGCAGCTTGTGGGTCAGGACGTGCCAGACGTACAGGGTGTAGTCGAGCAAGACCACCGCCGCCGCCAGCTCGACGGGCGCCGGCAGGCGCAGCCCCGGAAGCAGCCCCCAGCCACGGCGGTGGACCCGAAGCGCCAGCCGCCTCGTGACCGGCTCCATCAGCAGGCGCAACGTGATGGCGCTGGCCAGGGCCATCCCGCCGTTGCGCAGGTCGTGCCGGAGCTGGCTTTCGCGTCGCGGCCGCAGCGCGGCGCGCCGCTCTGCCCACAAGACACCCGCGCCGGCGGCGCCGACCACCAGCACGTTGACCCAGCCGGGCACCGCTCGCCCCAGCCAGGCCGCGCGCGGTGGCTGCCCGAGGCGCAGACCGACCGCTGTCCGGACGAGCTGGCGCGCCGCTCCGAAGATCACCCGGCCTAGCTAGGCCGCCGGGGTCGGCGTGTCCAGCCCCCGCGTGGGGTCCCTTGGCGCGCAGGCTGCACGGCGCGCACGCCAAGGCCCCGCGGGTGCGGCGCGTGCGCGGGTCACACCGTGGGCGCCGTACGATCCGTTCCGGTCGGGGCCGTGCGGTCCCGATCGAAGGCGGACCGCTTGCGCCCCGTCACGGGACGCTCGCCAACCGACGGCAGGAACGCGAGCAAGGCGACGCCAGCGAGGCCGACGAGCACGTAAATGACACGGCTGAGTGCGCTCGTGGTCTCGAATGCCCCGCCGCCGAAGATGGCGTCCACCAAGTTCCAGCGGAATAGCCCGATCAAACCCCAGTTGATGGCGCCGATCGCAGCCAGGATGAGCGAGATTTTTCCGAGTTTCTGCATGCCCCCAAGACACTGCAACGGTCATGCCGCGGTCTCGTCGTCATGACGCTCCGTGTTGGCCCGCCACGGAGATCTCGTGGCCGAGCACCCGCCGCACGTAGGTGACCTGCACCACGATCAGCACCACCACCATGAGCGGTGTGGCTACGAGCACTCCGAGCGCTCCCGCCCAGATCCCGGCGACGAGCTGCGCGAAGAGGATCAGCGCCGGCGGCACGCGCACGGCCCTCGCCTCGACCAGCGGCTCGACCAGCGTGGTCTCGACGCCCTGCACGCCGAGGTAGAGCAGAAGGACGTACAGGGCGTCTTGAGGCCCCTGTGCCAGGCCAATCAACAGCGCTGGCAAGAGCGCGAGCGTCGGACCGAGGTAGGGAATGAAGCTCAGCCCGCCAGCGAGCAGACCGAGTGGCAACGCGAAGGGGATGCCGAGCAGCGCCAGCCCCAACCAGAAACCGACGCCGACCAACGCCATGCAGGAGAGCCGAGCCAAGAGCCACCACAAAAGCCCGCGGTGAGCGTTCGCCAGCACTTCGCGGACGGCGTCCTGGCGCTGCGACGGAAAAAGTAGCAAGAGCCCCCCGACATACCGCTTCGGAGCGGCGGCCAGGAAGGCGCCGAAGATCAGGATGATGACGCCGCTGCCGAGGAAGGACAGCAGCGAGCTGCCGGCGCGCGCGATCGCGCCTTGATCGATCGCGCTCGTGAGATCGAGGCCGGCGGCGAGGTCGAGGGCCTGACGGCCGACGCTGCTCTGATCGAGAAAGCCCCGCGCCGCATCGACCGCGCTCGGGAGCTCCTCGGCCAGCTGCCGGCCTTGCTCGGCCGCGCGCGGGGCCAGGAAGACACCGGTCGCGACCACCAACGCCAAGAGGCCCGCGAGCACGAGCCAGAAAGCGGCGCGGTGCGACAGCCGCGTCCGGCGCCGCAGCAGGCTCGCGCAGCCTTCGAGGAGCACGGCGAACAGCACCCCGGCGAAGGGCACCAGCAGCACCACGGGTCGGAAGGTCAACAGCAGCAGCAGGACCGCCACCACCGCGACGACGGCAGCTCCCGCAGCGGTGGATCGCACCAGGTTCCCGAGCTGCATTTCTCCGGCCGTAGGCTCAGGTTGGGCATGGGGCGGGGCGGCGCAAGGTGGGGTTCGTCCGCCGTGGGCGGCGGCCCGATCAGTCGCGTGCCGGCGCGAACAGGGCGCGGGTGCTCGAGGCATCGAGCCAACCACGAACCTCGTCGAGGGCGAGCTCGACGGACGGTGAGCCGAGCGCCCGGTGCGCCACTTCGTAAGGCTGGAACACCACACGCAGCGTGCGATCGCCGAGACAGATCCCCGCCGAGTTGGTGATCGCCGGTCGCGAGGCGAAGAACCCAGCCTGCTTGAGGTCCGCGACCCCATGTTCCTGCTCGAGCTGCGTGGTGACCCGGCGTCCGAGCTTCGCCAACCCCTCGGGCGTGAAGAGCGTGCCCGGACGGATCAAGCTGGGAGGATCGTAGCCGATGACGTAGCAGTGCAGCAGGCTGCGGGGCTCCGCCTCGCCCAGGTCGGCGCGTGCGCGGAGCTCGAGCGCGACGTAGCGGTCGCGGGTCGGCGTCAAGCTGTAGGTCAGGTCGAAGGCGTGTGGCGATGTCGCGGAAGCGCCGTCGCAGGGCGCCTCCGCGAACAAGCTGCGGCGCAGGGCAGCGGCTTCGCGCCGGACGGCCGCGTTCACGGCCTGGTCCGCCGCCGCGTCGCCGAGTCCGGAGATCCGCGGCAGCTCGCTCTGCACGAGGCAGTGGGGCGCGAGCGTCTCGCGAGTGATCTCCGAGCTGGCTCGCAGCCTGCCGAAGCGCTCCCCGGGCGCCCCGCTGGTGTCCTCGGGGCGGGGAGCGCTCGCCTCGGATCCGTTTGGCTCAGCCCGCTCGGAGGCGCCCGGAGCGTTCGCGCCGGTGCTGGCGTCGGCTCCGGCGGGACGCTGCGCTCCCGGCGGCGCCTTGCAGGCCGAGAGCGCCAGCGCCGCCGCGAGCGCTCGGCCGAGTGAGCGATGGGGCACGTTCGTCCGACGGCTCAGCCGAGCCGCGTCACTCGACGATGATCACCACGTCGCAGGGGAAGTTGAAGTCGATCACGCTCTTTACGGGCTGACGCCAGGTCTCGCAGGCCTGGCCTTCCAGGCGCACCTCGGTCGCCGACGGCATGTGCCAGCCGTTGGCCGGGTCGAACGGGATCGCGGCGCCGTTGATCGAGATGGTCGACACCTCGCCGAGGTCCTCGCGCGTGTGATCGATCTCGATGTTGCCCTCGGTGATGTCGAAAGAGCAGCTCTTGACGCCGGCTAGCGCGCTGCGGATGGCCTCCGTCAAGGCGCTTTGATCGGCCGGATCCGGCTTGAACGGCATCACGGTGCCGCCGGGGCTCGAGTACTCGGCGAGCGTCTGCAGGTGGTTCTCCTCCGCGTCCGTCGCCTTGCCCGCCGCCGTGAAATCGTCCATCCAGCCCTGGACGCCCGTGCACTGGGCGCCCGTGAGGTTGGGGGAGGTGTCGAAGTACGGCACCGGCTCGCCCGCGCCAGCGTTGGCGAAGGACACCAGCGCGGCCTCGGAGACCATCGTCAGCTCCGATCCCACGCCGAAGACGATCGTGTGGATCGGGGCATGGGTGCCGCCCGTCCGGTCGAGGCCCGCCCGCAGGCGCTGCAGCGTCCAGACCACCGAATCGACGGGGCAGATGGGGTTCGGGTCGTCGCAGTAGTCCGGCTCGCCGTCGGTGACGAACAGGATGTACTTGTCGCCTTCGACGGTGTCGGCCCAAAGGACCTCCGCGGCCTGGTCGAGCGCGAAGCTGGAGCCGGTGTCGATCTTTCCGGAGTTGGGCTGCTCGAGCGAGTTGTACAGGTTCGCGATCGCGTCGTAGTTGTTGAACTCGGGCGCGACCGTGGGCAGGTCCGGGCACATGCCATTGAAGGCGGCGTAGGCGCCAAACCCGACCCGGACCTCTGCCTGGATGTCGGCGAGCACTTCGAGCGCGCCCGTCCGCAGCGTCTCCCAGGCGTTGGTCTGGGTCATGGGGAAGTTTTGGAACATGCTCCCCGAGCGATCGACCAGCATGAACACGGTCGGGATCTTCGGCTCCCAGTCGATCGCGAACTGCTGGCAGCCCGCGTCCGGCTTCGGTGCCGAGGCGTCGCTCAGGCCCGGGCCGCTCCCGCCGGTGGGGAGGGGGATGGCGCCGGTGCCGCCCGTGCCCACCACGGCGCCACCGGTGCCGCCCGCGCCATTGCTGGAGCCGCCGGTCGTTGTGCCGGCATCACCGGTCTCTCCGCCAGCGGAACAACCGGCGGCGATGGCCATGGGGATTGCGGTGGAGCAAACGACGAAGTGCAAGAGCTTCATGATTTCGATCAGCATAGCCGGTCCACGGCGGGTCAACAGCTACGAAAATGGCCCCCTCACCGGCAGCGGACCGAGGTGGTCTTACAAAAACGCTGATAAGTTACCGTCCCGGTGGTGCCGCGATGGCGCGGGTCGACGCGAGGTTTCGCTCGCTGTCGCCGTTGGGAGCGGCGCCTTGCTGGGCTCCGACGGTCGCCCTAAAGTCGAGTGATGGCGGACGCTTGGCAGCGCTCGCGCCGACACCCGGGCGGGCCCGCGTCCGAGCGCGCTGTCGGTGTCCGCCTGACGCTCGCTGGGCGAGGACGGACGAGGTGATCTGCTCCGGGACCGCCTGGCGCCGCTCTAGACTCCAGACCGTTCAACCGGGATCGCGAGATGGTGGACCTCATCGACAAGCACGAGCTCCTGCGAGCGCTCTGCGCGCAGGTGCGCGCCGATCTCGAGACCGTGGCGGCGGCGCAACGCACGACGCAGAGCGGCGCGACGCACGAAGAGAGCCGCCCGGAGAACGACAAGGACACCAGGGCGCTCGAGGCGTCCTACCTGGCGCGCGGGCAAGCCCATCGCGTGGTGGAGCTGAACGATGCGCTGGCTCAGCTCGAGCGGCTGGAGCTCCGCGCCTTCGCTGCCGGCGCGCCGATCGCGCTGACGGCGCTGGTCACGGTCGGCGATGACCGCGAAGAGAGCCTGTACTTTTTGGCGCCCAGCGGCGGCGGGGTTCGCCTCTCCGCGGGCGGGCGCGTGGTTCAGGTGGTGACGCCGAGCTCGCCCGTGGGGCGCGCGTTGCTCGGCAAGGTGCAAGGCGACGACGTCGACATCCGCACGCCGCACGGGCTGCGCGAAGCCAGCATCGTGCGCGTGGATTGAGCCCGGGACGCGGCGCGGCGAGCGCCCGCGTCGTCGAGCGCGATCGGCGCTGGTCCGAGGCTTGCACCCCCGTCTTCGCGATGTCCACGGATCCGCTGCGGCGAAAGGCCACGGGGCTACGGACCGGATCGGCGCTCGGGGTCGTGGTGGCGCTGGCGGTCGCGGCAGCGGGGGCGTGCCGCGACGAGGGGAGCCAAACGCAGCGGCCTGTCGACGTACGCGACAGGCCAGCGACGCAGGTCGACACGGAAGATGTGCCGCCGGAACGAGCCCGCCAGCCCGTGGCGGGCCAGGACCCCGAACCCGTGACCGAGGCCGAGCAAGACGACGCCGGAGCGTCGCTGGGTGTCGTCCCGCTGCCCGAGCAGGCCGAGCCATCGCAGCACACCGGGCGCATCCGCGCGCGGCTCGAGGACGACGGCGGCGTCACGGTGCTTGAGACCGTCGGCCCGCCAGCGCCCGCGCCGCCGGCACCGCCCGCGCCCGAAGC
>JAEZYZ010000115.1 GCA_023418705.1 Pseudomonadota bacterium
TCCGAGGCCGGGGCGGGGGCGGGGCGGCGGGGGCGCCCGCCGAGGCCCTGCTCTTCGTCAACCTGCACGCGGCGGATCTGAACGATCCAGAGCTGCTCTCGCCGACGGCTCCGCTCTCGGCGATCGCGTCGCGCGTCGTGCTGGAAATCACTGAGCGCGCATCACTGCATGCCGTGACCGAGTTGACCCACAAGATCGACCGTCTCCGAAGCTTGGGATATCGGGTCGCCGTCGACGACCTGGGCGCGGGGTACGCGGGCCTGTCCAGCTTCGCGCAGCTGGAGCCCGAGTTCGTGAAGCTCGACATGTCGCTGGTGCGCGACATCGATGCCTCGCCGCGCAAACGCAGCCTCGTGCGAGCCATGGCTCGGCTCTGCAACCAAGATCTTCGGATCGACGTGATCAGCGAGGGGGTGGAGACGACCGGCGAGCGCGACACGCTCGTGCATGAAGGCTGTCGGCTGCTCCAGGGCTACCTGTTCGCAAAGCCCGCTCGCGAGTTCACGACCCCGCCCGTGTGAACACGCGAAAGCGTCGCCCCCTCCCCCCGGTCCAGAGACCGGGAGCGGCGCGCGGCATGGTTGACAATGCGAATCATTTGCATCATAGTTCCAATGATGCACTCAGACGCCCCTCACTCGCGTCCGCTCGCTGCCGGCCACCTCGGCGTGGCGGCGCGCCGGGTGGCTTGCCGGTGGATGCAGGCGCGACGTGCCTGGGTGACGGCCCTGGCCGTGATCGCCATGCTGACGTTCGGGGGAAGCGTCGCGGCGCTGCACCTCGCCTGGGTCGACCTAGGCGCCTATTTGACGGCCGCGTTGCTGTCGTTGCTGTCGTTCGTTGGCTGTTTGGCGATCGGATACCTCGGCGATCCGTTCGAGCTGCGGCGCCGCGGGGGCCAACTCGCCCTGATCGAAGCGCCGCGGGCAGGCCGGTCGGAGCTTCGGGCCGTGCGACCGGTCGTTCGCTTCAGCGGATCGCTGCGCGAGCGGCTTCCCCAACCTGGGCCGCGCTGACGCCCCGCTTCACGAACTCCTTCGACAAGCGGCGCAGCGACCGAGCAGCTCGTGGACGTGTCCGGTCAGCTCGAAACCGAACTTCTTTGCGACGTCTCGCTGCAGCGCCTCGATCGCCTCGACCTCGAATTCGATCACCTTGCCGCAGCTCGTGCAAATGAGGTGGTCGTGGTGCTCGCGCTCGAACGCGCGTTCGTAGCGCGCCCCTTCGCGGCCGGAAATCAGCGTCAGCTGCAGCAGGCCTGCTTCGACCAACAGCGGCAAGACCCGGTACACCGTCGCGGGATGCGCATCCGCCGATCGCGACGTGCGCAGGTCCGCCACCAGGTCGTCGACCGAAAAATGCCCGCCGCGCTCGAGCGCGGCCCGGGCGATCGCTTCACGGGTCGCCGAGGCCTTTAGCCCGCGCTCCTTGACCAGAGCGCGCAGCCGATCGAGCGCGCGCTCGATCGCCGCTTCATCGAGAGGCTCGGTGCTCGGAACGCGCCGCAAACGAGCTTGCATGATGCGAACAGCTCGCGCGAAGGTCAAGCCTCTGCACGGAGCCGCCGCTCATCTGGTGAAACGCTTGAGAGTCGAAGGCCTAGACGTCAAAAAGGGCTGGGCGGCTGGCTTGTCAAGCCGTGACCCGTGTTTAAACTGCAAGTTCGTGGCGAGGTGCATCATGTCCATCGGCCAGGCCTTCGCCACCGATCTTCGGGAAAGAACTTGATCGAGCTAGCGATGCAGTCAAACCCTTCGACGCCTGCGATGGAGGTGCTCGTCGTCGATGACGACGTGGACATCCGCGAGGCGCTCAGCGACACGCTCGAGCACCGAGGGTACGCCGTGGTCACCGCGCGCAACGGCCGGGAAGCCTTGGATTTTTTGCGCAGCCGTCGCCCACCGGCGGTCATCCTGCTCGATTTGATGATGCCCGTGATGGATGGCTATGAGTTTCTCGAAGCGCGCCAGAGCGATCCGGCGCTGTCTGCCATCCCGGTCGTCATCATCAGCGCCGGTCAGGGCGTCGATCGGGCCCGCCTCGGTACGAGCGCCCCGGTGCTGTCGAAACCCGTTCGGCTCGCCGAGCTGCTAGCCACCTTCCGGCAACTTCAGGCGAGCGGCGGCCTCGCTTGACGGCGCCCCGGCGCCGCACGCTCTCATGAAACGCGAGGACGACATCGAACCTAGCGCCCCTCCTGGGCCGGCAGCCCCGATCATCGGGCAATCCTCGGTGAGCGAGGCGCACTTTCGCCTGCTGGTCGAGAGCGTGCGGGACTACGCCATTTTTCTGCTCGATCCGAGCGGCCACGTCGCCACCTGGAACGCGGGCGCGCGCGCCATCAAGGGCTATGCGCCAGAGGAGATTTACGGCAAACACTTCTCGGTCTTCTACACGCCGGAGGCGCTGGCGGACAACGCGCCCGAGCGGCTCCTGCAGGCGGCCGCCAGCGCCGGCCGCGTCGAGGAGGAAGGCTGGCGAGTGCGTCGCGACGGCACCCGGTTCTGGGCCGACGTGGTGATCACCGCCCTACGCGATCCCAACGGGGAGCTCGTGGGCTTCGCGAAGGTGACGCGGGACCTCACCAGTCGAAAAGAGGCGGAAGAACGGGTCAAGCAGACGGAGGAGCAGCTCGCGGCCACGCTGCACAGCATCGGCGACGGGGTGCTCGCCACGGACGAGCACGGGCGCATCACGGTCATCAACGGCGTGGCGCAACGCCTGACCGGGTGGTCCGAAGAGGACGCGCTCGGACGCGACATCCACGAAGTGTTCGACATCGTCAACGAGGAAACGCGCCAGCCGGCGGCAAACCCAGTCACCCGGGTGCTCGCGGAGGGGATCGTCGTTGGTCTGGCGAATCACACGGCGCTCATCGCCCGCGACGGGACGGAGTGCCCGATCGCCGACAGCGGCGCCCCGATCCGCGACACCGAAGGCAAGATCCGGGGCGCCGTGCTGGTGTTCCGCGACGTGGGCGAAGAGCGCCGCGCCGAAGAGGTCCTGCGGCAGAGCGAAGAGAAGCTCAAGTTGATGATCGCCAGCGTGCAAGACTACGCGATCTTCATGCTCGACGCCGACGGGCGGGTGGTGAGCTGGAACCCCGGCGCCGAGCGCATCAAGGGCTATGCCGCATCGGAGATCATCGGCTCCAGCTTCTCGAAGTTCTTCACCCCGGAGGACCTGGCCGCCGGCAAGCCGGAGCGGGAGCTCGAGCAGGCCCGGCAGCACGGGCGCTTCGAGGACGAAGCCTGGCGCGTGCGCAAGGACGGCTCCCGGTTCTGGGCCAACGTCGCGATCAGCGCCATGCGCGACGGCACCGGACAGCTCGTCGGCTTCACCAAGGTGACCCGTGACTTGACGGAGCGCCGCCGGATGGATCGAGAGCGGGTTCGGCTCGCGCAGGCGCAAGAAGCGGTGCGGCTCAGGGACGAGTTCATTTCGATCGCCTCCCATGAGCTGCGAACGCCGCTCACGGCCTTACAGCTGCAGCTGCAAGGTGTGCTCGACCGTCTGGAGACCCTCGACCGCTCCCTGGCGGCCAAGGTCGAGAAGGCCATGCGCGCAGGCCACCGCCTCACCAGCCTGATCGAGACGCTGCTCGATGTCTCACGCATCGCGTCAGGTCGCATCCAGCTGAGCCTCGAGGCCTTCGATTTGGCCGAGGCGGCACGCGACGTCTGCGAGCGCGTGGACGAAGCCGCGCGGCACGCCCGCTGTGATCTGTCGCTCAGGGCGGAGGGACCGCTGATCGGTCGCTGGGATCGCCTGCGCGTCGAACAGATCCTCACCAACCTTTTGTCGAACGCCTTCAAATACGCGGCAGGGACGCCCGTCACGGTCTCGATCCGGCGCGACGGTGATACGGCGGTGCTCGAGGTCTGCGACCGCGGGCCGGGCCTGAACGATCGCGACCTCCCGCGTATCTTCGGCCGGTTCGAACGAGCGAGCTCCCTCGGCTACGGCGGCATGGGACTCGGCTTGTACATCACGGCCCAGGTGACCGAAGGGCATGGGGGCACGCTGAGCGCGCGGAACCTGCCGCAAGGCGGCGCCGGTTTCACCGTCCGTCTCCCGCTGGAGCCGCCGCCGAAAGCTCCACCCGACGCGTCCGCTCAAGCGGAACCGTCAAGCAGCTGACGAACGGCGCACAGCAGGGACGCCGGCGTGATCGGCTTGCGGAGCAGGGCCGCCCCGCTCCCTCGCCCCAGCGCCGCGTCGCGAGGGTGACCGGTGACGTACAGCACCTTCATTTCCGGGCGCGACTGCACCAGCCGCTCCGCCAGCTCTCGGCCGCTCAGGCGCGGCATCACCATGTCCGTCACCAGCAGGTGGATCGGCTGCTCCATCCGCTCGCTCAGCAAGAAGGCTTCACCGGCGTTCTGCGCGTCGATGACCTCATAGCCGCTCCGCCTCAAGATGCTGCAGGTGAGCTCGCGAACCCGGTCGTCATCCTCGACGACCAAGACCGTCTCCGTGCCGCGCGCATCCACGAGCGGCGTCTGGCTCGACGGCGGGACTTGCTCGACCACCTGCTGGGTCTTCGGGAAGAAGATCTTGAACGTCGTCCCCATCCCGGGTTGGCTGACGACCCGGATGTGGCCGAGGCTCTGCTTGACGATACCGAACACCGTCGCGAGCCCCAAGCCCGTGCCTTTCCCGACCTCCTTGGTCGTGAAGAAGGGCTCGAAGATGCGCTCGAGCGTCGCTTTGGACATCCCCTCGCCCGTGTCCGTCACCGCCAACATCACGTACGACCCTGGTTCGATGTCGGCCTGGGCCGCGGCATACGTCGGATCGAGCTCCACGTCGGCCACCTCGATCGTCAGCGTGCCGCCGCGCGGCATGGCGTCCCGGGCGTTGACGGCCAGGTTCATCACCACCTGCTCCACCTGAGAGGGATCTGCGTAGATCCCGCTTCCGCCACCCGACAAGAGCAAGGTGCAGACGATGTCCTCCCCCAGCAGGCGCCGCAGCATGTTCTGCATATCCCGGACGACCCGCCGCAGATCGATGACACGCGGCTGCAGCACCTGCTGCCGGCTGAAGGCCAGCAGCTGGCGGGTGAGCTGCGCGGCGCGCTCACCGGCTCGACGTATCTCCTCCAGATCTCCCCGCACCGGGGAGTCCGACTTCAACTCGTTGAGTGCGAGGCTCGTGTAGCTCAAGATCAACGACAATAGATTGTTGAAGTCGTGGGCCACGCCGCCCGCCAGCTGTCCGATCGCCTCGAGCTTCTGCGCTTGCCGCAGCTGATCCTCGAGCAGCCGGTAGTCGGTGATGTCCCGGGCGACGCCGGCCACGCGGTAGACCTTCCCGGCCTTGTCCCGCACGGGGTACGCGCGGGCGCGCAGACACCGAATCGTCCCATCGGGGCGTACGATCCGGAACGTCTCGTCCCAGCTGCCGCTGGCGTAGCGGGCGAGCGACGCCTTGATGCGCTCCCGATCGTCCGGATGCAAGTGCTGGAGCCAGACGCGGCTGTCCTCGGACATGCGCGCCTCGGGGATCCCCCAAATGGCCTCGAAGGCCGGGCTCATGTAGATGATGCGGCTCTCCAGATCGCTGAGCCAAAAGATGTCGTCGATGCTCTCGGCCAGCTGCCGCAGTCGTTCCTCGCTCTCTCGCAGCGCCGCCTCGGCCGCTTGCCGGGCCGCGATGTCCCGCTGAAGCCGCCGGTTGCTCTCCTCGAGCTCGAGCGACTTGCCTTCCAGCTTGCGGATGAGCGCCTCGCTGTACTGCCGAAGGATCCCCGTCTCGTCCGATGCCTCCGTCGGCCCCTCCACGGCCCGCGGCCGCGTTCGCACCGTCCGAACCTTCTCGAGCAGCGCGGCCGGTTCGGCGGGCTTCAAGATGAAGGCATCGGCGCCGAGCTGTCGCGCCAGCTCTTCGTCGTCGGGGTCGGTGTAGGTCGCCGTGTAGACCACGAACGGCACGGACTTCAAGCGCTCGTCGAGCCGCCACCGCCGCAGCAGCGTGTAGCCGTCCATCACGGGCATCAACAGATCGGAGATGACCAGCTCCGGCGGCTCCTCCCGGGCTCGGACCAGGGCCTCCGCACCGTGACGTGCGGTGCGCACCTCGTAGCCGTGAGCGCTGAGCAGCACCCGCAGGTAGTAGGCCTCCTCATCCCTGTCGTCGACGACCAGTACCTTCATGACCGTGGTCCCCTTGCCCCCTTTGCTCCTGCTCGCCCGCGTGTCCGCCAAGGGTACGGGCATCCCCCGCGAAACACAACGCATCCCGGCCGGCGCGCCCGAGCGTATGGCGCCGACGGTTCTTGGTATTTGTAGTTGCTAATATTAGCAACCTCTGATATTCAAACAACGACACTCTCCAGGAGGACGACGATGACGAAGGTTTTTGGAACGGAGTTTCGAAGGGTCGACCGCCGTGAGCACCTCGGTGAACCCGCGGTCGTGGCCGTCGCGGTCCGCAGCTACGACACGACGATCGAGGACTTGTGGCACGCGCTCACCACGCCAGAGCGGCTCGCTCGCTGGTTTCTGCCCGTCGAGGGCGACCTGAAAATCGGCGGTCGCTACCAGCTCAAAGGCAACGCCGGGGGCACCATCACCCGCTGCGATCCCCCGAACGCGCTCGACGTCACCTGGGAGTCCATGGGCGCCACGAGCTGGGTCCACGTGCGCCTCGTCGCTGACGGAGAACGAACGCGCTTCACGCTCGAGCACATCGCCCACGAGGACGGGATCGAAAAGGAGCACCTAAAGCGGTTCGGCCCGGGCGCGGTGGGGGTGGGGTGGGATCTCGGACTGCGTGGGCTCGAGCAGCACCTGCGGGAGCCCGCCGTGACGCTCGACCCGGCCGCGGCCGAAGCGTGGGCCCTGTCGAGCGAGGGGAAAGCCTTCGTGCGCGCCAGCGGCGAGGCCTGGGGCGCCGCCGATGCCGCGGCCGGTGAAGATCCGGCCGCGGCCCGAGCGAAAGCCGAGCGGACCATCGCGTTCTACACTGGGGCTTGATGCATGCCTTCGACATCCTCGGTGATCCCGTTCGCAGGCGGATCCTGGAGCTCTTGGCCGAGCGCGAACACACCTCGGGCGAGGTGGTCGCGGTCATCGCCGCCGAGTTCGGCATCACCCAATCCGCGGTCTCGCAGCAGCTGAAGACGCTGCGCGACAACGGGTTTGCGACGGTCCGTGCGTCGGGTGCGCGCCGTATCTACGCTATCGACGTGCGTCCCCTGGAGGCGGCGGACGCCTGGCTCGGCCAGTTCCGGCGCTTCTGGGGGCCACCGCTCGACGCGCTCGCGACCGAGATCGCGCGCGGCAAGCGCGCGCGGCGCAAGCGCGTGTAGCGTGTGGGGCCTGCGACGAGCGTAGAGCGGACTGGCCGCTCCCGCTACGGTGGCTCCCCAATCCAAGCCGCCACCGCCTGAAGGAACACCCGCAGATCGAACGGCTTTTTCAGGAACGTGAGCTCCCGCCCCGCGAAGGCGTCGACCGCGACCGCGTCCGGCGCGGCGCTCATCAGGATGACCGGGATCGACGCGAGCTCGGGGTCTTCGGTCATTTCAGACAGCGCTTCGGTGCCGTCCATGACGGGCATCATCACGTCCATCACGACCAGATCAGGCCGCTCTTGGCGCGCGCAATCGAGCGCCTCTCGACCGTTGGAGGCGGCCAAACACTCGTAGCCCTGGCTCTCCAGGACGTCGATGATGGTTTCGACGATTGCGTACTCGTCGTCGACCACTAGCACCTTGGCCATGACCACTTCCGCCGCGCCCTGACGCTTCACCCGCCGCCACCGACCCCACGCAACAGGTCGGTTCTTCGGCGTCCGCCGTCCACCGTGAAGCCGCGCTCGGTGATCGAAAACTGTCGCATCGAAGCATCATAGCGCCCTTCGCGCATCTTCAGGATCGACACGTAGCGGCGGAGCGTCCCGAGCCGCTCACGGTAGCGAAGCACGATGATGTTGTCCGCAGCCGCGGAGAAGCGGCCGAACGGTACTCGTTGACCTCCCGTGGGCTCCAAGCCAGATTCCTCCGTGACGAGGGTCGTCACCGCCCGAGCACGTAGCTCGTTGGTGAGCGCGATGACGACCTGCTCCAAGCGTTCATGGTGTAGCACGCCCTGGGCGATGCCCGCGATGCCATCGATGACGAGCCGCGTCGCTCCTCGCTCCTCCACCAACCCGAGCAGGCGTTGGATCACGGCATCGGCGTGCTGCTCGAGCGGGGCGAGCCACTGAAGGTCGACCTTGCCTTCGCGCACCTCGCGGCGGAGCGCCAAGCCCACGCCTTCGGCCTTGTCGATCAGCCGCGGCGGCGTCTCGAAAAACCCGAAGTATAGCCCGACTTCGTCCTGGCGCGCGCCCTCTTTCAGAAATTCTAGCCCGAGCAGCGTCTTGCCGCTGCCCGGCGGACCCAGGACCGTCGTGGCAGATCCCGCGAGCACGCCGCCCCCGAGCATTCGATCGAGCCCCTCGACCCCGAGCCGCCGGCGGTCTCGGGGCAGCTCGCGCGCCGGAGAACGACCGTAAATGGCCTCGACGCGCGGGAACACTTTGATGCCGGCGGAAGAGATCTCGAACAGGTGGACCCCCATCAACTGTCTCGAGCCGCGGAGCTTGACGACCTCGAGCTCGCGCGCCGTGCGCATCCCCATACTGGACAATCGCAGCTCGATGAGGCCATCCACCATCGTCCGGACGGGGTAGTGCCCGCTCGGGTTGTCGGTCGAGCTCGTCGTGATGACGCAGATGCAGCCGTTCATCTCAGTGAACGCCTTCAGCTCATGGACGAATTTTTTCAACGTGAGCTCGGCCTCCGCGGCCGCGCCGACGGTGACGAGGCCGTCGATCACGATCAGCTTCGCCCGGCGCTGGCGCGCCTCCCTGCGCACCAGATCGAGCAGCCCTTCGAGCTTCTTCTCCTCCAGCGCGCTGTAGCCGCTCAAATAGAAGACCGACTTGGCCACCAGGGACGGCTCGTAGAAATCCATGCGCTCGATGTGCGACAGCATCCTGCTGTGTGATTCGGCAAGCAGCGTCACGTACACGGCGCAGCTCGCGTCGCGAGCGTGCACGAAGCAGATCTGGTTGCTCAGGACCGTCTTGCCGGCTCCTGGGCTGCCCATCACCAGAAAGACCCCTCCCCGCAGCAGCCCTCCCCCCAGAACGGCGTCCAACCCGGCCACCCCGGTGGGGACCCGTTCAATCGACGTCGTCGATGCACTCGCTTCCGTCATGGCTCGCCACCTCCCATGCTACCTACTTGCCTCACTCATCCTGCCAGCGTTGACGCGACGTTCATCTCCGACGTTGCTGCCGCGCGGGGGCCTCGTCCCTCGCACGAGCGGCCGCGGGCGAGCGCGCGGCCTGGGCCCGTGTCGCGGCCAGGCGGCTCGAGCGCGGGCGAACGTTCGTCGCCTGGATCCGCGAGAACCTTCCTTTCGTGTGCACGGAGCTCGCCGCCAGCAAGGACCTCGGCCCCTCGGCCGCCGCGCTCGCGGGCCTGCGCCGCCACGACAGGTCGGTCAGCGCGGCTCGACCCCCTTCAAAAGCGCGACGGCCTCGGGCCAAAAGCCGTCGCGCGGACAACGAAGCTTTTCGCCGAGCGTCGCTCCGACGGCGCCCGCGCTGCAGTGTGCGCGCTTCGCCACTGCGGCGGGTGATCTCAGGCAGCGCCCTCGTCTTGCGGCCGCTTCATGCGAGCGGCCGCGGCCAGCGCTGCGGCTCGCGTACGGTAGACTTGGGGCCCATCGAAGTTCGAGACGAGCCGGACGGCCCGGAACGCCTCGGCGCGGAGCGCTAGCTCGTGGCTCGTGGCCGGCGAGAGCGCCTGGTCGCAGCGAGCGTAGATCCCGTCGGGCGCCTCCTCCTTCTGGTCGTGCTCTTCCAGCAGCAGCGCGATCTCGCCGAGCAGCGCGAGGTCCGGTGTCGGCACGAACAGCGACGTCAACGCGGCGTGGTCTACCCGCAGATCGTGCCACCAGCGCGGGCGCACGCCGAGCGCGTCCCGCACCGCGGGGAAGAGCACCTTCTCTTCGATGGCGATGTGGCGGAGCAGCCCCTGGCGGAGCTCCTGGTACGCCTCGACGTCCACCCCATCACCCGCGCGAGCGCGAGCGAGCAGGTCGTGAAGGCGGCGGTGATCGGCGAGCAGGAATTCCGTCACGGAGCGGAGCATGGGCTGCGTCCGGAAGCAGGAACCGTGCCGAAGCAGCCCCAAACCGCCTATCGCTCTAGCGGCTGCTCCCCGGCCAGGCCAACGTGATCAAGAAGCTGCTCTCCTCGACGGCCTCCACGTCGTGATGCACGCCGCGCTCGAGAACGAGCAGCCGTCCAGCGGGCAGGTCCACCACCCCGTCGGGGAGCTGCAAGCGGACATGCCCGCTCAGCGCGTGGATGGCCGCGGTATCCTTGGCACGATGCTCCGCCAGCCGCGCGCCGGCCCGCATCGTCACGAAGACGACGCGAAGATCCGGCTCGCGCACCAGCGTGCGCGCGGTGTGCCCGTCGCGAGCGTAGGCATCCTCCTGGCGCATGTCCTGATCGAGATCGGCGAGCTCGAAAATGGGGCTGCGTGCGGCGGGCTCCGGTCTGCTCTTCATGATGCCGACGCTAGAAGCAAGGACCGGGCCTCCGCAGATCTCGAATCTGTCCCGCCATGCTGCGACACGCTCACCGGCATCCTCGACCAGCGCTAGAGCGACGAACGGTCTGCGAAGCAAAGCGTTTGTCCGAAAGATCGGATCGGCGCTCTAGCACCGAGCTCCGCGCAGAAGCCGCGAGCCGGGGGCTCGACGCCGCAAAGTTTGCGCGCCCCGAGGGGCCAGGCGCGCGCCGGCGACCGCGCGTTGCGAGGCTTCCCGCCCGTGGCTACGGGTGTTCGAGCGCATCCGTGCCGGTCGAATAGGGGGCATCCGGTTGCGCTCCACCCAGGAGATCCCATGGCAACCACCACGACCTCTACGAACGGCGGCGTCCAACTTGCGTCCAGCACCCCAGCCATGCAGGGCATGACGGAGCAGATGCGGCGCTGCATTCAAGATTGCCTGGAGTGCGCCAACATCTGCGAGCAGACGATCCAATTCTGCCTGCAGCTGGGCGGCAAACACGCTGCGCCGGATCACATCCGCCTGCTGCGTGACTGCGCCGAGACGTGCCTCATGTCTGCCGCGATGATGTCGCGGGGGTCCCATTTTCATCGCCAGCACTGCGCCCTCTGCGCGGAGATTTGCAAGGCATGCGCCGACTCTTGCGCGCGCCTCGGTCGCGAGCCTCAGCTGCAGACCTGCGCGGATGCTTGCCGCAAGTGTGAGCAGTCTTGCCGGCAAATGTAAGGAGCGCCCCTGACCTCGGTTTGAACGGGCAGGTCGCGATCGTCACCGGCGCGAGCTCCGGCCTCGGCAGGGCGGCGGCGGTCGAGCTCGGTCGATCCGGGGCCGCGGTGGTGGTTAACCATCTCCCCCGGAGCGCCGAGGCTGCCGGCGACGTCGTCCGAGAGATCGAGCGCGCCGGCGGGCGCGCCCTCGCCGTGGCCGCCGATGTGAGCGACGAGGGTCAGGTCGCGCACCTGTTCAGCGAAGCGACCCGCCAGTTTGGCACGCTGCACATCCTGGTGAACAACGCCGGCATCCAGCGCGGCGCGGCCTTCGCCGAAATGAGCCTCGCCGACTGGCAGCGGGTGATCGACGTCAACTTGACCGGACAGTTTCTGTGCGCCCGGCAGGCGGTTCGCGAGTTTCTGCGGCGCGGGATGCAGCCGGACGTGTCGTGCGCCCTTGGCAAGATCATCTGCGTCAGCTCGGTGCACCAGCGCATTCCGTGGGCCTTCGAAGCAAACTATGCCGCTTCCAAGGGCGGGGTGTCGCTCTTGATGCAGTCGCTGGCTCAAGAGCTGTCGCCGCAGCGTATCCGCGTGAACGCCATCGCCCCCGGGGCCATCGAAACCGCCATCAACCGCCCTGCCTGGGAGACCCCCGGCGCGCTCAGCCAGCTGCTGACGTTGATCCCGTACGGACGCATCGGTGAGCCGGCAGACGTCGCTCGTGCCGTCTGCTGGCTGGCGTCGGATCTGTCGGACTACGTCGTCGGCGCGACGCTGTTCATCGACGGCGGCATGTCGGTGTACCCCGCCTTTCGCGGCAACGGTTGATTTTCGGAAGCGGCTGGCCCGAAGGCGGCCGATCGACGGCGCGAACCAAGCGCCCCATTGCTGCAAGCCCCCGGCATCGCTAGGAGCGGTCGCATGCCGTGGGTCATCCTGGTCGTCGCTGGTCTGCTCGAAATCGTATGGGCACTCGGGCTCAAATACACTCAAGGGTTCACGCGGCCACTGCCCACGCTGGTGACCATCGCGGCGATGGTCACCAGCATGTGGCTCCTGGGCACGGCCGCGAAGACCCTGCCCATCGGCACGGCCTATGCCGTCTGGGTCGGGATCGGCGCCGTGGGGGCCGCCATCGGCGGCATCGCGCTGTTCGGCGAAGCGGCTTCGGCGCCACGGCTCGCGCTGATCGCCGTGCTGGTCGGCGCCATCGTTGGGCTCAAGGTCACGGCCCCTTCCTGAAATAGCGAAGGTCTTGCTCCGCCTGTTTGGGCCTTTCGCAACCTTTCGGTTGCAAATCGAGGGGCGCCGCGCTAATCAGCAACCAGGAGGTTGCACATGTCTGTAGCGGATCGGATCGAAAAGCAGGTGGTGTTGCGGGCACCGGTATCGCGGGTCTGGCGCGCCCTGGTCGACGCGGAGGAGTTCGGGCGCTGGTTCGGGGTGACGCTGCACGGTCCTTTGATCCCGGGGCAAGCGGTGACCGGCAGCTTCGGCGAAGGGCTGCAGGAGGCGGCGATCGTCAGCTATCAGAAAAAGCTCGGCGTCGAGCCCTCCGGGGTGCGGATCCCCGAAGGCGAAACCGTGTTTTGCACCGTCGAACGCGTCGAACCCGAGCGGTACTTCAGCTTCCGCTGGATCCCCTACGGTATCGACGCCGAAGCCGATCCGGAAGGCGAGCCCACCACGTTGGTCGAGTTTCGGCTCGAGCCGGTGCCCGACGGAACCCGGCTGACCATTGTCGAGTCGGGCTTCGATCGAGTGCCGGCACATCGGCGCGAGCGCGCGTTCCGCATGAACGAGGGCGGCTGGACGGCGCAGGCCGAAAACATCCGCAAGCATGTCGAGCCCGCCTGACGACGACGCCGCGGACGTGTTCGCGGCGCTCGGCGATCCGACGCGCCTCGCCTTGATCAAAAGGCTCCGCGTCGCCGGCGCGTTGTCCGCGACGGCGCTCGCCGACGGCGCGCCCATCACGCGCCAGGCCATCGTCAAGCATCTGCAAGTGCTCGAAGACGCTGGCCTGCTGCGCCACGCCAAGCGAGGGCGCGAGGTGCTCTACACCGTCGATCCCGGGCGCATCGACGACGCGCGCGCCTTCCTCGACGGCATCTCCGCCGGGTGGGATCGCGCGATCGAGCGCCTGCGTTCGCTCGTCGAGGCCGGGCCCTCGTTGCCGTCCGATCCACGCCCGGAGGGTCGCTCGCGACGTCCGCGCGGCGCGCGAAGGCGGCGCTGAGACCACCCGCTCAGCCCGATGCCGGACGATGCACCAGGTGGGCCTCGCCACCTTCCGCTGGCCCTGAAAGATCCAGATCGACCACCAGGGTCACGCGCTCGGGGCGGCAGGAGGCGCCGTCGTTGCTGCAGTAGTAGTAGCTGACGTCGATCTCGGCCGGTCCGAGCGCGCCGTCCTCGACGCGCACGGGCAGCCGGACCGGCAGCTCGGCGGGATCCAGCGGGCCCGATTGCCGAGGACCGAAGTGAAGGTGCTGACCGCGCGCCTCGATCGCGAGCGGCGATCCGGCGTTCAGCTTGCTGCCCTCCGGGGCCTTCAAGTCGAGCAGGATCACGCCCTGCCCCGGGCCTAGCTGACCGGTGGCGCGGACATGTCGGACCGGGCGGGAGCGGGCGCTGGCGGCGCTCGCGGCAGGCAGCGCCGCGGGGTGTTCGCGGGGACGGTCGTCCATTTTCGAGCAACCCGTCAAAGCAAGCAGGAACAACGTGCTGGTCGTCAGGAGTGTGCGCACGCCCGTCAACACTCGAGGGACAAGGCTCATTCCCGAGGCCGCTCGCGAGAGCGGGATGGCGGCGCTCCTCCGAGCCGTGGTAAGCGGGTGCGCATGCGAACGCTGCGCTGCGTGCTCTGCGACGTCTTCACGAGCCGCCCGCTCGAGGGCAATCAGCTGGCCGTGTTCACGGACGCTCGCGGGGTGCCGGATGGCTTGATGCAGCGGCTGGCGCTCGAGATGGGCTTCTCCGAGTCGACCTTCGTGCTGCCCCCGAGCGGCACGGGCCACGCACGGGTTCGCATCTTCACGCCGCGCGTGGAGCTCGCCTTCGCCGGGCACCCCGTGCTCGGGACCGCCCTGGTGATCGGAGGTGCGATAGAAGCGCGCGAGGTGCGGCTGGAGCTGACCGAGTCCATCGTACCGGTTCAGATCGAGCGCGAAGGGGCCCGCGCCACCTTCGGCTGGGTGCAGCAGCCGCTGCCCAAGGCGCTGCCGTTCGACGCCGAGAGCGAAGCGCTCGCCGCGCTCGGGGTCGAGGAGACGGCGCTGCCGGTGGGCTGTTTCACCAACGGACCGGAGCACCTGCTGGTGGCGATCGACGGGCGGCAGCGGGTCGCGGATCTCAAGCCCGACCTGTCGCGGCTCGGACGGGTGTTCGCCGGCACGGTGAGCGTGTTCGCGCGCGACTCGGAGGGGGTGAAGACCCGGGTGTTCGCGCCCGGCGCGGGCGTCGCCGAAGACCCGGCGACCGGATCGGCGGCTGGCGCGCTCGGCGCCTACCTGGCAGAGCACGAGCGGCTCGCCTTCGGTGAGACCCTGCGCATCGAGCAAGGCGCCGAAATCGGGCGGCCGTCGGAGCTGTTCGTCCGCGTTCGAGGCGCTCGGTCGGGCGGCGCCGTCGAGCTCGAGCAGGTCGAGGTGGGCGGCGGCGTCCAGATCGTGGCGCGCGGAGAGTTTCGACTTCCGTTTTGACCGGGGCGGTCCCGTCGCCCCTCAGGGGGCTCGGCCGTCCGGCGGCGGGTAGGGGATCACGGCCGTGTCTTCTTCGGAGATCCCCTTGACCAGCTTGCGATACTCGGCCGCCTCGTCCGCGGTGTCGAAGGGTCCGATGCGCACGCAGTGCCAGCGGCGGTCGCCCATTTTGACGCGGGTGATTTTGGTGGCGTGCCCCTCCGCTCGCAGGCTCTCCGCCACGGGCTCCGCCTGTTCGCGCGTGGCGAAGGAGCCGACCTGGACGTGGTACTTGCCGTTCGAACGCGGCACGACATACGCCTTTTCTCGCTCTTGGAGCTTGAGCTCGAACCTCGCCGCCTCCGCTGCTCCGCGGCTCTGGTAGGGACCGAGCCGGACCACCTGCCAGTCGGCGCCGGAAGGATCGGGCGACGCGGTGGCGGCGAGACCGCGGGCGGACAGGAGCGCGGCGTATTTCGCGGCGTCCTCCTCGGCCTTGTACGAGGCGACGCGGACGAAAAAGGATCCATCGGACGTGGCGCTCGCGGGCTCCTCCAGGGGACGCTCGCCTTCGTCATCTGGTTCGGCGGGCGAAGGGGGTTCGCTTTCGGCGATCTCCTCTTCGTCGTCGAGAAGCGCCGGCGGTTGAACGAGCGCCGGCGGGGCCTCGGGCGCCGCGGGCGGAGGCGAACCGGCGGGCGCGGTGAGCCGGCCCGCCGCGTAGCCGGCACCCAGGACCGCGATCAGCGCGCCGATCATCATCGGCGTGCGCCCAATCTTCGCTGCAGGGGCTTCGAGGAGCTCCGGGGCTCGCTGCTGGTCGAGAAGGTTCATCGTCATGGCGTCGGGATCCTCGCCGGGCCGCGCGCGGTGGGCCAAACAAGTCACCGATCGCGCCGCCGAGGCCAAGGCCCCTCGACGCGAGCCGGCGCCGCCGCGACCCACCGGCAGGCGCGAAAAGCTTCGACCGGATCCGACAGATCGCCCCCGGTGACGCGGCGATTTTCATGACCGGCGAGCGCCCCCTCGCGCAACCAATCACTACCGATCATGAGACGCCGATCCTCGAAAACCGCCCGTGGCGCCGCGCTCTTGTGGGCAGCGCTGAACCTGTCGTGCTCGAGCGACGACGCCGCCGACGGCGGGGCAGCGGCCGCAGGCGGGGCGGCCGCAGGCGGGGCGGCCGCAGG
>JAEZYZ010000195.1 GCA_023418705.1 Pseudomonadota bacterium
TCGCGCGGCTGATCGGCCTCAGGCGGCGCGGGCCAGGTGGATCTTGTCGGCCTGTCCCGCGCGATAAAAGCGCCGGAGCGCTTGGAGCGCCAGCGCAGAGCGGTGGCGATCGATGAGCCGCGAGACGAAGCGTGCCGCCAGATCATTGGCGAGGCGATAGCGCGCGCCGGCCTCCGTGTCGGCGGCGTGCAGGTAGCGGATCTGCTCGTAGAGCGTGCCGTGCAGGCGCCGCACCTTGCGGTGGTCGAGGGGCCGAATGTTGGCGGCGAACAGCACGAACTTGTCCACCTCCGCCTGCAGCTCGAGCTCGAGCCGCGTCGCCGGCAAGCCGGTGCGCGCCCGCTCCGCGATGTAGACGAAGTGGCTGATGCCTTCGACCACCTGCAGCAGACCATCGCCCGAGAGCCGCTCCTCGGTCACGGCCTGCTCCGGCACGACCAGCGCGAGCTCGAGGTGCTCGTCGCGCTGGCGCACGAGCAACATCTCCCGGCCGCTGTCCCCTTCGGCCACACGGATGAAGCGGGTGACGTCCGGCGTGGGCTCGAGCTGGTAGAGCTGCTCGAGCCGGCGTTGAAGCCGGCGCAGCGTCTGTCGTCCGTGCTCCCGCATCACCGGGCCCTTCAGTGCAGCGCTCCGTTTCGGGTGCGGACCGGCATCCATCCCCGCGACGTCAGGGCCTTGGCGAGCGAGCTCGATCCCGTCCTGAGCCAGCGCTCGTACACGTCGATGGCGGCCTTGTTGGTCCGGGCAGAGCGCGCCAAGAGATCGTCGGCCACCGCGCGCAGCAGCCGCACGTAGTCCGCGAAGCGCTCCGCCAAGTCCGAGAACACGTCCGGCGCTGCGTCGGTGCCACCGCCGCTGGTGCCGACCCGCAGCATCTGAGCTGCGTTGTCGTAGGCGCGCGCGCCGAGCGAGCTCACGTAGTCGAGAGCGACCCCGCGGTTCTTGAGGTGGTCCCCAAAGAACCCCGACACATAGAGCACGCCGTCGCCGAGCGACCGCAGCCGTTCGAAGCGGTCGTAGCCCGCTGCCTGGAGGGCCTCGTCGAGCAACAAGGTCAGCGGTCGCGAGAGGGTCTCGCCGCTGAGCTGGTCGGGCCGCGTGTAGTCGGCCAGCAGCGCCACCAGGTAGGTCTCCGTGGCGTCGTCCGCCTGGACCCCGTGCTCTTCGATGGCGTCGTTCAGGACCGCGCGGAAAAACTGCGCCACGTTCCCGGACAGATCGATGGTGGGGGCGATCGATTCGGTCGTCATGGTTGGGCCTCCTCCTGCCTGTAGTGACCTGCACAACCGCTCAGCGACCGGGTCGGGTCGAACCGTCGGACGTGCGGCGCTCCGGCGGCGCCGCTTCGGGGACGCGCCGGAGGGGCGAAGCGACAGCGCGCTCGAGGTGTGTGAGCTTCCCCCCGAGAAAACTGCCGAATTCGCGTCACTATCACTAACTTGAGCGGAATTCCCCAGGGCCGCCAGCGCTAGCCGGGCGTCTTCGCCGGAAAATACGGCGATTTTTAGCCACCTCGGGCCTCGGCTGCTAACCAGAAGGCCTCGGCGAGGCCGGTCGGCGCCGTCGCCGAGTGCCCACCCTGCGCGTCCGAGCAGGCTCCCGCCTGCGCTCTCGGCACCCTCGAAAACCCGGGAAATTCAGCCCGAAAATCCGCCAGGCCGGGGGCCTTGACACGCCCTCGCTGGTGACTAGATTCCGGCCTCGACCTGTTAGCACTCGCGACGGTTGAGTGCTAACAAGGGCGAGTCGCTTACCATCCCTTACGTGCACACACCTTCAAACTCTCTCACCGGCCGCGCGGCGGCCGAGCTTTTCGGTTCTCCCCGAAGGCGCTTCGCCCAAAGGGGGAAACCCACGAACCACCTCACGGAGGCAAGTCAGTCATGAAGATTCGACCCCTGCAAGACCGCGTCATCGTCAAGCGCGTGAAGGAAGAAGAGAAGACCAAGGGAGGCATCATCATCCCGGATTCTGCCAAAGAGAAGCCGATCGAGGGTGAGGTCATCGCCGTCGGCAATGGCAAGGTGCAGGAAGACGGAAAGGTTCGCCCGCTGGACGTCAAGAAGGGCGACCGGGTGCTGTTCGGCAAGTACGCCGGCACCGAGGTCAAGATCGAAGGCGAAGAGCACCTGATTTTGCGCGAGGACGACATCCTCGGCGTGCTCGAGAAGTGAGCCTGTGACGATTGTCTCTTAAGGAGTAACAGAACAATGGCAGCCAAAGAGATTGTCTACCAAGAGATTGCACGCAATCGGATCCTCGCGGGCGTCAACGCGCTCGCCGACGCCGTGAAGGTCACCTTGGGCCCCAAGGGGCGCAACGTCGTGATCGAGAAGAGCTTCGGCTCCCCGACGGTCACCAAGGACGGCGTCACCGTCGCCAAGGAGATCGAGCTCGAGAACAAGTTCGAGAACATGGGCGCCCAGATGGTGCGCGAGGTCGCCAGCAAGACCAGCGACGTGGCGGGTGACGGCACCACCACCGCGACCGTGCTCGCTCAGGCGGTTTTCCGCGAGGGCAGCAAGCTGGTCGCCGCCGGTCACAACCCGATGGAGATCAAGCGCGGCATCGATCGCGCGGTCGAAGCCATCACCGAGTCGCTGAAGAAGATGGCCAAGTCGACCAAGGATCCGAACGAGATCGCTCAGGTCGGCACCGTCAGCGCCAACGGCGACGAGACCATCGGCACGCTGCTCAGCGAAGCCATGGAGAAGGTCGGCAAGGAAGGCGTGATCACGGTCGAAGAGGCCAAGAGCGCCGAGACCACGCTCGAGGTCGTCGAGGGCATGCAGTTCGACCGCGGCTACCTGAGCCCGTACTTCGTGACCGATCCGGAGCGTATGGAGGCGGTGCTCGAGGACGTTTACCTGCTGCTCAGCGAGAAGAAGATCAGCAACATGAAGGATCTGCTTCCGGTGCTGGAAGCGATCGCCCGTCAGCAGAAGCCGCTGCTCATCATCGCCGAGGACGTCGAGGGTGAGGCGCTGGCGACGCTGGTCGTCAACAAGCTGCGCGGCACGCTGCAGTGCGCCGCCGTCAAGGCGCCGGGCTTCGGCGATCGCCGCAAGGAGATGCTGAAGGACATCGCCATCCTGACCGGCGGTCAGGTGATCGCGGAAGAGCTCGGGCTCAAGCTCGAGAACGTCACGATCACCGATCTTGGCCGTGCTCGCTCGGTGCGCATCGACAAGGACAACACCACCATCGTCGACGGCGCCGGCAAGAAGGACAAGATCAAGGCCCGCCAGCAGGAGATCCGCACGCAGATCGAGAACACCACCAGCGACTACGACCGCGAGAAGCTGCAGGAGCGGCTGGCCAAGCTGGTCGGCGGCGTGGCGGTGATCAAGGTCGGCGCGGCCACCGAGACCGAGATGAAGGAGAAGAAGGCGCGCGTCGAAGATGCGCTGCACGCGACCCGCGCTGCGGTCGAAGAGGGCATCGTCCCCGGCGGCGGCGTGGCGCTCCTGCGCGCGCAGAAGGCGCTCGAGAAGCTGGAGGTCAACGCCGAGCAGCAGGTCGGCGTGAACATCATCCGGCGCGCCATCGAAGAGCCGCTCCGCCAGATCGTCCAGAACGCCGGCGAAGAGGGCTCGATCGTCGTGAACAAGGTGCGTGAAGGCAAGGGCAACTACGGCTTCAACGCGGCCACCGGCGAGTACACCGACCTCGTCTCCGAGGGCGTCATCGATCCGGTCAAGGTCGTGCGTTCGGCGCTGCAGAACGCCGCGTCCGTCGCCGGGCTGATGCTCACCACCGAGGCGATGGTGGCGGAGAAGCCGAAAGAGGAGAAGCCGGCCGCCGCTGGTGCCCACGCGGGCCACGGCCACGATTTCTGATCGGGCTGGCTGAATCGCCGAAGGAGGCGGGATCCCCAAGCGGGATCTCGCCTTTTTCCTTTTTACGGCTGTGGGTTTGCACCCCAGGTCCCGCGAAGCGGGCGCCGCGCCACGCCGCAGGTCCCCCGTCCCCGGGCCCCCGCCGCGGTCAGTGGAGCTTGGAGACGGGGCCGGGCGTGGGCTTGCGGTTCACGGCCTGCAGCCCGATGGCCAGCGCAGCCGAAAGCAGCGCGAGCACGAACGCCACCCCGACCTGCAGATGGGTGAGCGAGTTGGCGCTCGCCGCCGCCTCGACCGACTCCTCGCTGAGCTGCTTGCCGACGTCCTCCTGGATCTCGGTCAGCGACGTGAGCTCGGCGCGCAGGTTGCCGAACGCCTTGCGCAGCTCCGCGTCGTAGCCGACCTTTCCTCCCGCGGCCGCGGCTTCGAGCAGCTGCTTCTCGAGGCGGTTGTAGCGGGTGAGCTCCGCGCGGAACGAGGACAGCCCCTTGCTCTCGTCAGCGACCAGGTACGTCTCGTCGATCCGGGCGAGCAGCTCGAAGATGGAGGCGTCGATTTGACCGAGCCGATAGTAGACGTCCGCCTTGTCGAGGGGCTTGTCGCTCAGCACGTGCTCCTCGACCACGAGGCGCTTTTCGTAGACGCGGTCGCTTAGCCGAAACAGGATGGTCGCGGGCATCAGGCGATCCTTGAAAATGGATGCCGACGACGCCTTCATCGCGCTGATGTAAGAGCGCTCCCAGAGGCTGGTGGCCGCCACGAACATCACCGTGAGCAGCAGCGTCAGCGCGAGCCCGTAGCGGTACGAGTAGCTCATCAACGCTTGGCCGGGACGCATGCCAAAACCTAGCATCAAAGTCCGCGCGGAAGCGCGTCGGTCCAGGGGCCGGCGGGGGCAACCGCCGGCCGGCTATTGCGGGCGCTGCCGCCCGCGGCGGTAGTGTGAGTGCCCGCCCCCCACGAGCCCGACGTCGACCAGCACGGCCACGGCGGTCAGCAGCCAACCGAGCGGCGTCATCTCTCCCGGCGCTCCGATCGAGTTCATGGCGAAGGCGAACGTGAGCGTGGTGAGAGGAAGGAACACGAAGCCGAGGACCGGCCAGATCCAGTGTTCGTAGGCGCGTCCCAGGTAGTTGCCCCCGAGCAGCCACACCAACACCAGCGCGAGCCGTGGCGACAGGAGCGCGAGACAGCCGACCAGGCAAGGCATGCGCACAACTTACACCAATGGCGCGCGAGCGCCGGGAGCACGGGCGGGCTCGACCCGCTGTGGCTTTCCGCTACGGATGTCGCCGGGCGCCGCGCACTGGATTTGCCCCGCAGGCCTGGAGCGACGAACGGCTCGCAGAACGGAGCGTTTGTCGCGGAAAACGAGCTGATCGGTGCTCTAGGGGATCCGGCGCGATCGACGCCAGCGCGGGGCGGCGGGCAGCTGGCACGTCGCCTGCAGCCGCTCGCGGGAATGTTGAAAAAACTCATCCAAGGGTTCGCGCTGTCGAAGCTATTGGGCCGGAGGCGTCGTCGCAGGGGTCGCGGCCTCGGCGCCGCGATGAGTGCGCTCGGGCTGCGGCGCGCTCGGCGCTGGTAGCGCCCCGATTTGCCGCTTCGCCGGCGAAGGTTGCGGCGCGCGCGCGGCGCCGATAGCTCGTGGCCCATGGCAGCGCGTGGCTTCGATGCCGTGGTGGTGGGCTCCGGTTTTGGCGGAGCCGTCTGTGCCGCGCGGCTGGCCGAGCGCGGCCTGCGCGTGCTGGTGCTGGAGCGCGGCCCCTTCTGGGGACCGCTCCAGCGCGATCAGCCGGCGGAGCTGTGGCGCCCCTACCCGCGGGGTGCTGCCGGGTGTCGAAAGCTGCTCCGAAACATCCGGCTGGCGCGCTTCGGCCGGCGCTTCGAGTGGGACGTTCATCACGACGGCCTGCTGGAGGTGCACGCCTTCGAGCACCTGACCGCCCTGACCGCCAGCGGCGTCGGCGGAGGCTCCCACGTGTACACGTCGATCCTGGAGCAACCGAGCGCCGACTTCTTCGCGGCCTACCCCCCGCCGATCGACGCCGCCGAGCTGCAGCCGTACTTCGATCGGGTCCGCGGCATGCTGCGCCCCACGAGGCCGCCAGCGGCGACGCCCAAGGGACGGCTCTTCGCGCGGGCCGTCGTGGCCGCGGGCCTGCCCGAACCTCAGCCGCCGGAGCTTGCCATGGCCTTCGGCGATCCGGCGAAGCCAACCCCGCAAGTGAACGCCGCCGGGATCGAGCAGGCGACCTCCACGTACCGCGGGGACGTTCTGGTCGGGTCGACCGACGGCTCGAAGACCTCGCTCGATCTCACGTACGTGCCGCTGGCGCTGCGCCACGGAGCCGAGCTTCGGGCCTTGTGTGAAGTGACCGCGATCGGTCAGACCCGGGCCGGCTACTTCGTGCGCTTCCGCGACCATCGGCGCGGCGCCGAGCAAGCGGCGGTGGCGCCGCGCCTGGTGCTGGCCGCCGGCTGCTTGAACACGCTGCGGCTCCTGTTCCGAGCGCGCGATCGCGATCGCACGCTGCCGAACGTGTCGCGCGCCCTCGGGACGCGGCTCTCCGTCAACGGAGACCGCGCGGCCATGATCTGGAGAAGCGCCGAGCTCGAAGACTCCGACGAAGGGCCGTCGATCCAGCTGCTCACGCGGGTGCCAGAGGCCGGTGCTCTACGCTTCCAGCTCGGAGACGTGGGGCTGCCGCTGGGAGCGCTGCCCCTGCCGTGGCCGCTCGGCGTTTGGCTGCGCCGGTCGACCTGCTTGTTTTGTATGGGACCCGATGCGTCCGACGGATCGGTCTCGTTCGATGGATCGGGGCTCGTCTCGAGCCTCGACCGAAGCCTCGACCCGCGCCTGTTCGAGCAGATGGACGAGGCGCTCGCCGCCGTGGCGCGCCACTACCGGGCGAAGCGGCTGCTGCCGCGCCGAAGCGCGCGCCGGCGCGGGCTCGCGACCGTCCACGCGATGGGGGGCTGTGCCATGGGCAGCCGCCCGGAGGAAGCGGTGACCGACCACTTGGGTCAGGTCTTCGGCCATCCGGGGCTCTTCGTGGCGGACGGCTCGCTGTACCCGCGGAGCCCTGGGGTGCCCCCGAGCCTGACGATCGCGGCGCTCGCCGAACGGCAGGCGGCCCTGCTCGAGTGACCCGCCGCCCTGACGCGACCGAGTGGCACCGGACCCTGCAATTTTCCCATGAGAGGGGGACCTCCCCCGCCGATCGCGGTCGGCTCCTGCCAAGACACCGGGCAGGAGTGGTAAACGTCGAAGGCGTGAGCTCGGAAAAAGCAGGTGAGCGTCGTCGGATCTGGTCTTGGGCGCTCTACGACTGGGCAAACTCCGCCTTCGCGACGACCGTGATGGCCGGCTTTTTCCCGACCTTCTTCGACAAGTACTGGAGCGCGGGGGTCGACGTCGAGACCAGCACCTTCCGGCTCGGCGTCGCCAACTCGCTCGCCAGCCTGATCATCGTCGTTTGTGCGCCGATCCTCGGCGCGATCGCCGACGCCGGGCGGCTGCGCAAGGCGCTGCTGTTCGGCTTCATGCTGCTCGGCTCCGGGACGACCGGCGCGCTGTTCTTCGTCGGTCGGGGCGACTGGCTCGCCGCGGCGGCGCTGTTCGTGCTCGGCAGCGTCGGCTTCATGGCCGCGAACGTGTTTTACGACGCGCTCTTGGTCGACGTGGCGCCGCCGGAGCGGCGCGACTCGGTGTCGGCGCTCGGCTACGCCATGGGCTACCTGGGGGGCGGCCTGTTGTTCGCCCTGCAGGTTGGCTGGGTGCTCGCCCCCGGTCGCTTCGGCTTCGCCGACGCCAGCGGGGCGGTGCGCATGAGCTTCCCGACGGTGGCGATCTGGTGGTTGACGTTCAGCCTGCCGCTGCTGTTGTTCGTCCGAGAGCCCGAGCGACCGCCCGCACCTCGGGGCGCGATCCGCGGCGGCATCGCAGAGCTCGGCGCGACCTTGCGCCAGGCACGGCAGCTGCGCGTGGTGTTCACCTTTCTGTTGGCCTACTGGCTCTACATCGATGGCGTCGACACCGTGATCCGGATGGCCGTCAAATATGGGCTGTCGCTCGGCTTCGCCGACACCGCGCTGATCACGGCCCTGCTCATCACGCAGTTCGTCGGGTTTCCGGCGGCGCTGGCCTTCGGCTACTTCGGCAATCGTTTCGGAACCAAAGCGAGCCTGCTCGTGGCCATCGGCGTGTACATCGCCGTGACCATCGGCGCGGTCTTCATGACCGAGGAGCGGCACTTCTACGTGCTGGCCGTGGTCGTCGGGCTGGTTCAAGGCGGCGTGCAGGCGCTCAGCCGATCGCTTTATTCCTGCATCATCCCCGCCGACAAGAGCAGCGAGTTTTTCGGCCTGTACAATATGTTGGGCAAGTTCGCCGCGGTGATCGGGCCGGTGTTGGTCGGTGCCGCGGCGCTCGTCGCCGGCTCGCGCTTGTCCATCCTGGCGATCCTCGTGTTGTTCGTCTCCGGCGGCGCCCTGCTCGTCCGGGTCGACGTCGACGAAGGGCGGCGCCGCGCGGCCGCGCTCGGGGACGCTCAAGGACGCGAGGCCTGAACCGCTTCGGCTCGGTAGCGCTTCGCCCCGGCGGTGGTCGCCGATTGCACGCCGAAGGCGGTGCGCGCTGCATAGTGGTGGAGCTCTCGCAGCCGGCGCGCTTGATCGTCGGCGCGCGCCAGCATCCCTTCCACGTCACACTCCGCCAGGCGCGGCTCGTTTTGCCGCAGCTCCTGCAGCGTTTGCCACACGCCGCGCTTGGCCATCACTCCAGCGTGCAGCCCCTCGATCTCCATCAAGCGGCTGAGCGGAGAGCGGCTGACGATCCTGCCGTTCAGCTTCAAACGCCCGAGCTTCTCGGCGAGCCACCCCAGGCCCTCGTGCAAGGGAGCTCGCGGTTTGGCGCCCAGCGCCACCATGGCGGCGCGCAGCTGCTTGCGGTCGTGCTGAATGTCGCTCGCCAGCTTGCGCAGCGCCGGGCCAATCTCGGTGTTGGCCTCCACCGCCGCCGCGCGGCGCGCCAGCTCCGCGCCAGCCGCGGCGGCGCCGAGGTGATCGTGCAGGTAGATGTGCAGCAGGTGGCGCTGGTCGGAGGTCATGTGAAAAAGCTGCGTACGGTCGCGCCGTCGCGCCAGTCCCAGAGACCCCTCCAACAGGCCATTTCCTCAGCGGTGGACATCCTATCGCGAGGGGCTCGTCGCTGCTGCCCCCAACGTGCCCGCGCCGTCCCCGCTGCTGCCCCAACGGTGCCCGAAGGAACGCCAACGATGGATGGGCCGCCCCCTAGCCCGGTATGGCGGAATCCCCGTCCCGAGCGCGCCCGCGCTCAGTCGATCTCGTCGGGCGCGGCCGGCTCCTGCTCCAGCTGAACGCGAGCCCAGCCGCGCTTGGCGCCGTCGAACACGAGCTGCGTCGCGAGCTGCACCTCGCTGGCCGACAGCGGCTGGAGCCGCCGGCGGCTGAGCTCGGGCGAAAAGTAAGCCACGACCCGAGCGCGAGCTTCCGGGACCGTGCCCGGCCACCCTCCGGCGATCCGCCGTCCTTCACTGCGCAGATCCTCGCACCAGGTGGACAGCCACTGCTGAGCGAGATCTTGCGCGGCCGAGCTCAACAAGGCCTCGCGCCGCGAGCGGCCCTTCGCCGCGTCGTCCGGCGTGCTGGCCGACTCAGTCTCGGGAGAGAGGGCGGTCCTCTGCGGGTCTGGCACCACGGGTGACCATACCAGCGCGGGCCCGAGCTGTCGCTCTTTATCGGCGCGCGCAGCGCGCGTTCGGCAGCGCTGGGGTCGCTGTCGAGCGGCGGCGCGAACGTAATCGGTGGCTTCAGCGCGCGTCGCCTCAGCGGCCCAGCGTGAAGCTCAGTCCGAGCAGGATCTCTTTCGAGAACGAGACGCCGCCACCCTGGCGCTGCATCATGTCCAGCCGAAGATCGAGCCGCGGGCTGATGACCGGCGTGACCGCGACCTTGGCGCCCGCCCCGACCTGGAACAGGAAATCAGCGTCGTTGCCCTGGGCGTCGGAGCGCCCCTCCAAAAAGCCCGCGCCGAGCGATGCGAACGGCACGAACCGCCAAAGCGGGAGCTGTCCGATGAGCTGACCGCGCAGCGTGTTGAAGGCGGCGCCGTCTCGCTTCTTCACCTCACCCCGGCCGTGAGCGTACTCCGCCTCGAGGCCCACCCACTTCGATGGGAAGTAGGCGACGCGCGCGCCGAAGAGCCAGGCGGGGAACTCGTAGGCGCGCCTGAAGAAGCGCTCCTCGTGCAGGTTGTGGGCGCGCGACACGAACAGCGGCCCGCCGAAAATACCGAGCTCCCAGCTGTCGTCTTGCGGCTTGTAGCGATCTCTTTTGCGCCGAGTCAGCTCGAGATCCGGTGGAGCATAGGCGTCGAGCTCGGGGGCGGCTGCGGGTTCCGGCTCCGGCTCCGGCGTGTCGGCGAGCGGGGCAGGCGCCGCCGCGGGGGGTGAGGGCGAGGCTTGGTCGTCCGCCGGGACGTCCAACACCGCGAGCCGTGCCCGCGCCGTGTCGAGCTTGAGCTGCCCGATCTTGTCCACCTCCGGATTGGCGAGCAGCGCGCGGTAGGCCGCGATGGCCTGCTCGACCCGCCCGAGGTGATCCAGGCTCTGGGCCATCCAGTACTGCGCATGGGGCGTGGGGATGAGCTCGTGCGCGGTTCGGAAGTGCTCGGCGGCTGCGGCGTAGTCTTTGCGATCGAACGCTTGCTCGCCGCGGCTGTAGGCCTCCCGAGCGGCCGCGCGCGAGGCCTCCGCGGCTTTGTCGTCGCCTTGCGCCGCCGCCGAAGAGATGATCCCTGCCGTCGCGAACGCCGCGGACAACAGACCTGCGGCAAGCTGCCGTTTCGAGCCAGAACGAGTTGAAGAACGCATACGCCTCTCCTCAGGTTTTCCGTAAGCGCGGTGGCCGCGAGCGCAACCCTTGCGCCGGTGCGCGCCGAGTTGCCGAACCCTGAAGGTACCAGACGCGGCTTCGATTTCCGAGCCTCCGCATCCGTACAGCTCCTAGAAATGCGACGGTTCCAACGGCTCGGGTCCGACGTGCGGTCCGCGTGACGGACGCTCGCCGCTCGTCACCCGCGTGTCGCTTATTGAACTCCGCCCCAGGCCCCGGGACGGACGCGGGCGCTCAGCGCGGCCGCGGGCAGCGCCGCCCCCACAGCGGTCCGATCCGCCGGTGCGCGACGTCATCCAGGCGGGTAGGGCAGCGTGGCGACGCAGCGTGTGCGACAAGATGCGACCGGGGCGGGATCCCGAGCGGCATCCGCTTGGGACGACGCCACGGAACAGCGAAGAAAACCGAGGTCAATCGCATTCGTCGAACTCGGCGATCGTGGTCTCGATCTCGAAGTTCGAGTCGACCGTGTGCCGCTCCGCGAAGAACATGTGCAGCGGGTAGATGCCGCCCGGCTCGATCGCCAAGGCTCGCGCCAGCGCGTCGATGTCCGCGGTCCGTGTCTGGCGTGGGTGGAGGCCGCCGAGATCGATCGCCAGACGGCGGTTGATGAAGACCCACAGGTCGTCGTCGCCCGTGAAGGTGAACACCTCACCGCCGACGTATCGAAACTTCGTCTCGAGCTCCAGCGTGAAGTGATAGTTGTGGCGGCGCCCTTGGTTGCCGAAAGCTTGGCCGTCGATAGGGAAAAAGTCGCGGCCGTCGTAGTGGTATATCCCGCTCTGCCCGCGCTCGATCAACGGGATCTCGATCTCCGTTGCCAGGTTGACCCCGGGGACGTCGCGGTACCACTGGTCGAAGTTCTCCCGGCCGCTCGTCGTGAAGGTCGTTGGGCTGCCCGCGTAGATGGGCTTTCCGTCCTCGCCGAGCTCGGGGGCCACGATGCCCAAATCGAGCCCGGTATCGTCGCCTTCGAAGTCTGGGTGGTCGTCCATGAAGTCGCGCACCGTCGCGCGCAACCTCGGTGGCTTGGGTCGGGGCGCGTCGCAGGCGAGCCAGCGCCCGTCGACGCAGTGCTCGACCCCGTCGCCGCAGACCGTGGCGCAGGCTCGGGTTTGGGGAGGGACGTCGCACGCGCTCCACGAGTTGTCGCTGCAGCGCTGCACGCCCGTGCCGCAGTCGTTCGAACAGGCACGTTCCACCGGGGCCACCTCGCAGTCCGTCCAGGCCCCGTCCCGGCACTGCTCGATCCCCGTGCCGCAGTCGTTTTCACAAGCTCGCTCGGCCGGCGGCACGACACACGCCTGCCATTGTCCCTCCGTACACGCTTGCACGCCCTCTCCGCAGTCGTTGGCACACGATCGCTCGACCGGCGCCACCTGACAAGCCTGCCAACGGCCGGACAGGCACGTGCGGGTCCCAAGGCCGCAGGCGTTCTGACAGGTCTCGATTTCCCCCTCCCGCAGGCAGGTATCCACCGGCAACGGCGTGCGGGCTCCGCAATGGAGGAACAGCGGGGCCGCTGCGACCCAGAAAGCCAGTCTGCCCCGCGGCATCGGCGCATCTTACATGAGACCGCGCCGCCCGGGTGGGCGCTCTGGCTTTATCCGTGCGCCTGCCGGCGAGCGCGCAACACGGCGCCGATGCCGACGCCAGCGACCCCCACGCCGAGCAGGACGAGCAGCGTCTTTGGCAGGTTGTGCTCGAGCACGTCCACCCTGTCGGCGATCAGAAGCATCATCCAGCGCCGGGGTTTGTGGTCCGGCACGTGGTAGGCAGCGCGCCGCAGCGCGCCGCTCAGGCCACGCGGGTGCACGGCCGAGGAGTAGGTGGCGGTCACCTGACGGTTCGGGCCGACCAGCGAGGATCGCTCCGTCTGCTGCTCGGGCGGCGCTCCCCAATGCGCGTTGCCCAAGGGATGAGGGGAGCTCTCGCGGGGCACCCCCGGCCGGCGTTCGAAGCGTTTGTCGGAGCCCCATCCGGGGACATCGTGAGCTTGCAGTTGCATCTCCATGTTCACCTTTCCGCCCCCTCACGCGGCGTGGGGCACGAGCACACATTTGAGGCACTCGTCCTTCTTGCCCGCGAACAAGTGGTACGCCTCCGGCGCTTCTTCGAGCGAGAGCCGGTGGCTGATGATCTCCGTCGGGTCGATGTGTCCCGCTCGAATGTGCTCGAGCAGGTGCGGCATGTAGCGCTTGACGTTGCATTGGGCGGCGCGCATCGTCACGCCCTTGTTCATGGCGACGCCGATCGGGACCAGGTTCCACGGCGGGCCGTAGACGCCGATGATGACGACGGTGCCGGCGCGCCGAACGGCGTGGATCGCCCAGCCGATCGCCGTCGCCGCGCCCGCCTGCAAGAACGACAGGCCCAAGCCTTTCTGCAGCGCCGAGCCCGAAGCTTCGAGCCCGACCGCGTCGATGCACACGTCGGCGCCCTGTCCGTCGGTGAGCTCGAAGATCCTGCTGACGATGTCGTCCTTGCCTTCCTCTTCGTAGTTGAGGGTTTCGGCGTGCCCAAAGGTTCGCGCCTTCTGCAGACGATATTCGAGGCGATCGACGGCGATCACCCGACCGGCGCCCATGAGCCACGCCGAGCGCATCGTCATCAAGCCGACGGGACCCGCGCCGAAGACGCACACCGTGTCGCCTTCGTGGATCTGGCCCATTTCAGCGGCCTGATACCCGGTGGGGAAGATGTCCGAGAGGAACAGCACGTCCTCGTCCTCCATGTCGTCGGGGATTTTCATCGGTCCGACGTCGGCGAAGGGGACGCGGACGTACTCGGCCTGGCCTCCGTCGTAGCCGCCCGTCGTGTGCGAGTAGCCGAACACGCCGCCCAGCACCTGCGACGACGGGTTGGTGCGGTCGCAGACGCTGCTCAGCTCCCGCTCGCAGTAAAAGCAGGTGCCGCACGAGATGTTGAAGGGCACCACCACGCGATCGCCCAGCGCCAAGCTCTCGACGCTCGGCCCGACCTCCTCCACGACGCCGGTAAACTCGTGGCCGAAGGTGGTCCCGACGCGGGTGTCCGGGATGAGCCCGTGATAAAGGTGCAGATCCGAGCCGCAAATCGCCGTGCGGGTGACCCGCAGGATGACGTCGTTCGGGTGCTCGAGGCGCGGCTCCGGCTTTTCGATGACTTCCAGGCTCGAAGGCCCGCGATAGCTCAGCGCTTTCATACCGGGGTTCGACTGCAAGGGCCGCGCCGCGCTGCATCGCTGGGAATAGAACGACGACCAGCGTTTATCCCCGCGCGCGAGCACGTTCGGCGGCGGGAGTCAGCGCCGCCGAACGCCGCGTGCGTCATTCTGCGTCGCCGGTGGGGCGACAGGGCACAGCCGGCAGCGGGGCTGCTCGACGATACCAGCAGGCCAGCGAGCGCCGGTTCGAACGGCAGCACGCCGGGCGCCGGCGCAAATTTGCCTGCCAATGGGCGCCGTCGCTAGGCTCGCCGCCTCACCAATAGGAAAAGGTGGATGAATGCGAAACGTTCGTGGCGTGGTGGCAGTGTGCCTGGCAATGGGCGCAGGCTCGTGGTCCCTCTCGGCACAGGCTCAGGACACCGAGGGAGCGCTTCAGCTCGGGCTTGGGACCTCCGTGTTCAGCTACTCCAGCGCATCGTTGGAAGCCGAGGCGCAAGGCGTGACCCAGGACCTCGATATCAGTACGACGCGCTGGGGGTTGTCGGACACGCAGGCCACGCTCGAGCTCGGCTACGGCCTCTCGGACATGATCGTGCTCGGCGGCTTCGCGCAGCTCGGGGGTGCGTCGACGACCACCGAAATAGGGGCCACCGAATCCGAGGAGAGCTCGTTTTCTTGGGTCATCGGCCCCAAGATCGACTTCATGTTCTCGCCAGGGCAGACCGTGCGTCCCTTCGTGGGAGCGGCGCTCGGCCTCTCGTCGAGTTCGACTGAGGCCGGTGCGGCCGAAACGTCGACGACGGCGCTCCAGCTGCTTGGTCGCGTGGGGATCCGCGCGTTCTTGGCCGATGGGTTCAGCTTGGACCCGGCTTTGACGCTCGGCTGGGCCAGCCTGCTGTCCGGAGATCTCGACCTCGGCGTGGCGGATGCGGACTTGAGCGGATCTGCGTTCAACATCGGCGTCGCCGTCGGCTTCTCCGGCTGGCTTTGAAGGTGCGCCGCGGCTACGGGTCGGCGGAGCGCGCCACCCGAGTCGCTTCGGCAGGCATGAGCGAGCTCGGCTTGGCCCACGCGATCAGCAGCGCCGCCAAGCCGCAGCAGGTCAGCGCCAGCAAGAGCTGCCGTTGTGGTGGCGCCGCCGTCAGGCGGTCGTGTAGCCGCGCGGACCAGAGCGCGAATCGACTCCGGAAGGCCGGCGCCGTGCGCCGCCGTGTCGGGGAGCTCGGGCGCGCCCAGTCGGCACTCTCATCGGGGCTCGGACGCTCGTACCAGGTGCGCGGCGCCGAGCGCGCGGATCGCCCGCGGGCGGCGTCGTAGACGCTCCGCCGCTCCGGATCGAGCAGCACGCTGGCCGCTAGAGCTAGAGCACCGATCAGTTTGCCAGCGCGGAGATCCCGAAGAATCGGGGCCCCCAACCGGGTGAGGGCCCCGATTCTTCGGGAAACCCTCTCGTCTGCTCACGGCTTGATGCTCTAGATGGTCTCATTTTCCGCGACAAACGGCTTGCTCCGCAGACCGTTTGCCGCTCTAGGTTCAAGTCTCGAGTCTGCCGCTCGGCGCGTTCGCGCTCGGTCGGGTTCAGGTCCGGGTGGCTGCCGAGCACCTGCCGCCGATAGGCGCGGCGGATTTCGGTCGGCGTGGCGTGGGCCGCGACACCGACCGTGGCACAGAGATCCTTGGCGAGCAGATCCGCACCGAGCTTCATGTCTCTCTCGACCGTCGAAGTCTCGACAGCTGCTCGGAGCGGAAGTTCCGTGCGCGCGCTCGCCCGGGCTCGACTCACGACCAGCCGAGCTGAATCAAGTAATAGAAGGCGACGAGTCGTGGAATTCTGCAGGCGCACGCGAGCAGCAGCAGGCGGGGGGACAGGCGCAAGGCGCCGGTCGCCGCGCACAGCATCGAGTAGGCGATCGGCGTGACGCTGGCGATGACGACCGCCCAGGCGCCGTGCTTTTCGAACAGCGCCCGCGGTTTTTCGCTGATCCGGTCCAGGCGGGTCGCGACGAACGGCACCGCCGAGAGCCAGCGCGCCAAATAGAAGCCGGTGCAGCCGCCGAGCAGCGACCCGGAGCAGATGGCCAAGAGCACGGGCACGGCGCCGAGCCCCCCCGCGATCGACAGCAGCATGTAAAACTGCGGCGGGACCGGGAAGCTGAAGCTGTCGGCGACGAACGTCCCGAGCCCCATGCCGAACAGGCCGTAGCGCTCGACGAAGCCGCCGGCCACGCGCTCGATCGGCTCGCGGAAATGGTGGCCGAGCACGGCCACGGCCGCGCAGAGCGCCGCAAACCCGAGCAGGACGCGGAGGGGGGCGTGGCGGCCGCGCGGCGGGCCCGCGGCGGTCGG
>JAEZYZ010000290.1 GCA_023418705.1 Pseudomonadota bacterium
GCTTGGGGCTTGGGGCTTGGGGCTTGGAATTTGGGACTAAGAGTGGGGACTGGGAACCCGGAACTGGACTGGGAGGGCTAAGGCCGATCGGAACAGTTTTGGGTCAACCACTCGGGGGCGTCGTGCAGGTGGACGTACTCGGAGGGCGCGTCGGGGTTGGGGGTGGCGGGGTGGAGTTGAAACAAGGGTAGGCTGGTTCCGTCGAGGAAGCGTTTCGGTTCGTAGCTGAAGACGAGGTCGCCGCAGCGGCGCTGGCGCTGCAGCGATCGGGGCACCGTTACAGGGGGAGGGGCAGGGACTGAAAGGGACCAGCCGCAGCGCTCGGCGCTCGGGGATGGATCCTCCGGCGTCCGCTCCTCCCCGACGGGCACGTCCTCGTCCTGTACGGCCGCCGAAGTGACCGCGCGCGGCGTGCTATCCGCTTGCGGCGCAGTCTTGGGTGATGGTGCAGCGTCGGCGGTGGCGCCGGTGCGCGTGCGAGCGAGGCCGAGTGCATCGCTCGAAGCGCGCCCGGCGAGGAGACAAGACGCTGGTCATCCCAAAGGACTCGATGCATGATCCGCCGCGCGTATGCAGGCCGAACGCCAGCGGAAGGAGGCCCTTTGTATGGCCCGAATTCACGAATGGCCGGAGGGCTTCCCGACCTGACCCGTGGCCCCGTGGACACGGCCGCGGGTGGCCCGGGCCGCGTCAGCCCAGCGCTCGGTCGTCCCGTGCAGCGGCTTGGGGCTGAAGAAGGTCTAGACCAACCAGCCCCAAACCCCGCCGTCGGGATGCGCGCTCACTGCACCACGAACGAGCCGCAGGGGAACTTGATGCTCAGGTCGTTGTCGCCCGTCTTGAGCTCCTCGCAAGCTTCGCCAAGGATCTCGATTTGGGAGCTCGAGCGAAGCGTCCAGCCGTTCGGGTCGTCGATCGGAAGCGCTCGCCCGTTCAAGGTGATATTGCCGCTTGACTCGGCTCCGGAGGCGACCTGCCCGTTCAAGTCGAACACGCACGAACGCGCGCCGTCGATGATGCCCTGGAACGCCACCTTGAGCTCATCGGGGCTGAAGCCGGGGTAGACGTTCCCTCCACCTGCCTCGGCCACGTCGAGCAGGTGCGTTTGAAGGGTGTCGTCGTTCGGGCTGCTGACGTTGATGACGTGAACGGTGATGTCCTTGCTTTGAGCGTCGGCCGCCACCGCCACGACGCCCTCACGAGCCTCGGCTTGTTTGCCCTGTTCCCTGCACTCCTCCGGCACGGGGCCGGTGAAGTTCGGACATTCACAGGTATCCGGTTCGCCGTCCGTCGCTAGGATGACGATCTTCGGTCCCGGCTCGGTGATGCTCTCGAGGTCGACAATCGCATCGGCCAAGGACGGCGCCGTGGGCGTGTCCCGCCTGATGTCACTGCACACGAACTCGGCGAGCATGGCGTCGTAGTTGTTCAACGCAATCCCCACCTTCTCGAGCGTCGGACACGTCTCGCCGTCGAGGCTGCCGTTCAAGGACGTGTACAGCGAAAGCCCGAACCGCACGGTGCCCTCCAGCGGTCGAACGACCCCCGTGTCTGGATTGAACAGTACGTTGCGGACCACGTTCCAGCGCCAGTCGTCGTCGTCCGGACAACCCCAGGGCTCGTACGTATTGGGCACGCTGAAGCCGGCGCTGTCGTCCATGCTCCCCGACTGATCGATGAGCAGCACCACCGTCGGGATCTGCGGCTCGAAGTTGACGTTCACCTCGATGCAGCCGGCGTCTTCCGAAGGGCCTGCGTCAGGATCGACCGGTGTGGTGCAGCGCCCGTCGCTGGAGCATTCGGAGAAGGCCCCGCAAGGGATGGTGCCGGGGACACAGTCGGCGGTGCATTGTTGATCGGGCCCGCAGTACAAACCCGGATCGCACTCCGTCGTGTCGACGCACGCCTTCCCGCACTGGGCGGTGTACACCGTGGCGCAAGGCCTTTCCTGCGGGCATTGAGGGCCGATGCAGCCGGGTTCCGATCCGCCGGTCCCAGGATCCGAGCCTCCGGTCCCAGCCTCCGTGCCGCCAGTCCCGAGCTCGGAACCGGTCCCGCCCTGGTCGACTTTTTCACTGCAGGCGCTTGGAATGGCAGTGCCAGCCAAAATAAACAACCAGGCTAGACCGATAATGGGAGTCTTCTTCGAGCGGATCAGATCCATAGAGTGCGCCTCTCCGACTTAGGTGTCGGAGATGGGGTGATGGAGGTCAGTTATTTCTCGCCCATCCGCGTCCAATGGAACGATTTGTCGGGAAAGGTGAGGCGCGTTGCTACACGTGCCCACCAACGCGACGCTTTTGGTGCTCTTGAGCCGAGCAGATGTTCGCGTTTTCCACGGTTAGCTTCGCGCTGCGCTTCATCGAGCCCCGTGAGAGCTCGGAGCGTTGAGAACGAGCACAGCGGCGCGGCACTCCGGGCATCCGGGACCCTGCGTGTGCGTGACCCGGTAGTCGAGGACGTCGTCTGCTCCGAGCACTCTTCTACCGTCGCGGTAGAGGTGAAGCTGCACGCGATGCGGACCAATTGGAAGTCGGAACACGATCTCGAACGGTCCGCGCAGCGGCGAGCGCAGCGCCGCCGCGGTCACCTTCGCATCCGCGTCGGGCCGAAACCAAGCCGTCAGCGTCCCGGCGCAATCGAACGCCACGACCCACTTGGACAACCCGTAGATCTTGGGCATCAGGCGGACGAAGCAATAGTGGCTCGACTCGTCAGCGTCGACGTACAGCTCATACCAACCAGCAGGCCATCCCGCCTCTGGCGAGCGAATCCTGACCGCCGCCGCCGGTCCGCACGACGAATCCATGCACTCCGGACCGAGTTGAGGAGCGCCGCAGGACATGAGCCCCACCGCCAGCAGCGCGCTGGTGAGATGGCGACGAAGTGAAGCGCGCAGGGCTGGAGCCATTGGTCTGGTTTCCCGGCCACTCGAGCCTACCATCGGAGAAGCAAAGCCGGTTTGCCGTTGGTGAGCGGCCGGGAATCTGGTTCGTGAAAGAAGGTGCCACCTGCTCCGGTATGTGGCCTGAAACTGCGCTCGGAGCTAGGTGGAGCGAAATTTGAGGGCTCTTGCCCGAGGTTGAAGTGAGGCAAGTGGCTTGAAATTTCGCTTCTGATGCGGGAAGGCGAAATTTGAGGGCCCTCGCCTGAGGTTGAAGTGAGGCAAGTGGTCTGAAATTTCGCTTCTGATGCGGGAAGGCGAAATTTGAGGGCCCATGCCTGAGGTTGAAGCGAGGCAAGTGGTCTGAAATTTCGCTTTTGATGGAGAAAGGCGAAATTTCAGGGCTCTGGCCCCAGGATGAAGTGACCGTGCGTTGGTCCTGATGGGCGCGTCCGACCGGAAGGCGCGGGCGTGGGAGCGGTAGGTCGAACCCGCCACCTGCGAGCCGGCGACCCTCAGCCGCCTTCGGCTACCGAGGCGCCTTACAGCCGATACGCTCGGTCGCCACGACCACGTCGTCGTAGTAGATCGTCTGCTCGTCCGAGACGACGAGCCCCCGCTCCTCGAGCGCCGCCTTCTTGTCCTCGAACGTGCCGCGCTCGTAGTAGGCGTCCAGAAAGATCTGCTTGTAGAGCACGTCGTCGCTGGAGCGAAAATCGAAGCCCTCGAACGGCGCGGGCTCGGTGCAGGCCGAGAAGTCACAACCACCGGTGTGAAACGTGGCGCGCAGCCACGTCCCCGTCGGGTACCCCGGCCGATACTCCCCGATCAGGCGGTCGTCGATGTAGAACGCCAGCTCGCCATCGGAGCTGCCCGGCGTGTTGCCCTTCCCCATGATCTCGATGCAAAACCAGGTGTCGCGGGGGAACGGCGTCTGCTCTGGGGGCTCGAACACGTTGCCGTAGTAGTACGTCGTTCCCTGGTCGCCCTCGCAGTCGGGGACGGCAGTGCCGTCGTTGCAGCGACCGGAACGCATCTCATGCCAATAGACGTAGAAGTTGAAGACGTCGTCATTCGATGCGTCGAAGTCGAACCAGTAGCCGTCGTCTCCCGACGGCACCGTGTTCGCTAGCCCGCTCGAAGACCACGCCTCCGTGCCCGCGGCCACTCGCACCCAGTGGTGAGGATTCGGCGCGATCCCCTTGAAGCGCGCGTAGAAGCGCCAGTAGATCTGGTTCACGCGCCGAGGCAGGTCCGCGTGCGGGCTCGCGGAGATGTACTCATCGGCGGCCAGATCGTCGGCCGTCACCGTCGAGCGGAGAAAGCGCGCCCCGCCGTTCGCCAGCGCCGCGTCTTGCTCGAGGTGCAGGTACGCCGTGTCCGCGTCTGGCCACGTCCACTTCCCCCAGCCTGCCTCGAAGTCATCGTGGAAGAGCACCGAGGGATCGCTGGCGATGCCCTCGTCGTCAGGATAGCGATCGCTCAGCGTGCCGCCGCCCGCAGCACCGCTGCCCGTAGCACCGCTGCCCGCAGCACCGCCGCCCGACGCGCCACCCGATGCGGAGCCGCCGCCCTCCCCAAATGCGCCACCGCTCGGAGACCCACCGGATGACGAGCCCCCTCCCGCTGCCGAGCCGCCCGACGAATCTCCGCCCGACGACGCGCCCCCGCTCGACGAGCCGCCGCCGCCATCGCCTCCAACTCCACCATCGCCCCCCTCGTCACTGCAACCCACGGCGAGCAACAACCCCAACACCGCCACCGCCTCCCGCCATCCACGCTGCCTCGACATCATCGCCTCCGTTCCAAGGAGCATCTCACGTCCGCGCTGCGCGGGCTTCAGTGAAAAAACGACGGAGGTTTTACCGGTTGTCCCGCGCCAGCGAGCACGGGCTAAAACAGGGAAGCTCGGAGCCCCGAACGGCGGAGGTCTGCCTACAGTCCGGCGCGCTCTTCAAGGCGGATGAGGCGTCGCTCGATCTCGGCGAGGCGCTCGACGGAGTACGTGCGCTCCTGAATAGTGACCGCAATCAGGCGGTCGAGCCTTTCGCCCAGCCTTTCGCCAAGCTGGTCGATGCGCTCGCTCTGATCCACCAGAATCGCAGCAATCTGGGAGAGCGTCTTCTTCACTTCTGTCGAGTCGCGTTCCAATCGAGCGAGCCTTGCCATGCCAGTCTTCGAGGTTGCCATACAACGGGTCGTCGGTCACGAGGGTCCCTAGTTGCGTGCGGGTTCTATGGGGCCCCAGATAGCCGAGACGTCGGATGCCGTCCGGATTCGTTGCACGCCTGTCCCCCGCGAAGCGGGCGTTGCGACGCGCCGTGCCCACTTCACGGGCGAGCCCGCTTGCAAAGCGACCGAGGCTCGAGGAGCGTGGGGCCCCATGCGCGCGACAAGCTGCTGAAAAATCCTGACCCCAAATCGAAGCGTCGGCCGTCAGAATACGATATGCGCTCACCTGCGTCCCACTACCCACCTGCACTTCGACGCTATCGCGATCTCGGCTCGCTGCTGTTCGCCCTCGGGCTGGCCGGCTGCAGCGACGACCCCTCTCCTGCAGGCGCAGGCGGCGCCGGAGGGCAGGGCGCAACCGCGGGCAGCACCCCGGCGAGCGGCGGCACCGGAGGCTTTGGTGGGACCGGAGGCGCAGCGGGGGGCGGCGGTGGGAGCAGCGCCGCTGGCGCAACCGGCGGGAGCAGCGCCGCCGGCGCAACCGGCGGCAGCGGCGGGTCCTCTGCGGCTGGCGGCAACGGCGCCGCCGCCGGTGCTGCCGGCGCATCGAGCGGCGGCTCGGCGGGGGAGGCCGGAAGCGGGTGCGCTGGGCGGGCGCTGATCTTCTGCGAGGACTTCGAATCCACCAGCGCCGGCGAGATCCCCGACGGCTGGAGCGGCGAGGGAAGCGTGGCGGTGGCCGAGGCGCCTGCTCGCGGGCAGCGTTCGCTCCGTATCGGCGCTGCGGACAACGGCGCGCGCCGGATCTACCGAGACGCCGATCCGATCGGCGCGGCTCACTGGGGACGCATCTACTACTGGGTCGAGACGCCGACCCCCACTGTCTTCGTGCATTCCACCTTGGTAGAGCTCAACGGGATGGGCCCCGACCTCGGCAACGCTTGGTACCGCGTCGTCGACACGGTGCAGAACGAGCAGCGGGATCACCAGTTCCTCTTCAACGTGCAGCCGCAGAGCAGCAGCGAGTTCGGCAAGGGCAGCAGCTACGACTGGCAGTTTGAGGAGCAGTGGCACTGCGCCGAGTGGTTCATCGACGGCGAAGAGCAGGCGTACCGCTTCTACTTCGACGGGGAAGAGATCACCCAGATCAGCATCGCGAATGGAGCGGGCAACTACGGCAGCGACCCGAACCGCACGCACATCCCGACATCCTGGGAGCGCCTGTCGATCGGCTGGAACAATTACCAGTCGGCCGCGCCCGGTTTCGTCGCCTTCATCGACGACATCGCGATCGCCAACGAGCGCGTCGGCTGCAACTGAAGCAGCAGTCCACAAGGATCTCCGATCCTTCGCCGGTGCAATGCTCCGGAGCTCTCGCCCGGCGAGCCTGCGCAGGAAGTGCTGTCAATTTGGCCCGCGCCCGTGCTCCCCACGACCAACTGGCAGCGGCAGCCGCGCCGCTTCGAACAAGGAGCCCAAGTTTCGTAGGTCCACTTTTTGCTCGTAGCCCGGGGAGTGCGACACTGTCTCGCCGCGTCCCACACACGGGCGCTCCTGCTGGCGGCCTTGTCGATGGCGTCGTGTGACCCACCGGAGCCGTCCGGGTTGCAGCTTTCGTCGACACCGCAGCACCCGTTGTCGCCGCCCACGGCGTCGTCACGCGAACCATCCGCGGAGAACGTCAACGCGAAATCCGACGCCGCGGCGTCTCAAGCCGTGCCCACCGCGCTGCGGGTTGCCCAGGACGCTTTCGAGCGCCCGGGTTGTTCGAAGCTCTTCGGCAGAGACTTCTTCTTCCCTCCCGGAGTCCTGGTGCCTGCTGAGCCGCCTTCGGAGAGCGACGCCTTCCTCCGGGGTTGGTTTTCCGACGCTTTGACGAGGATGGCGGAGCCCTCACTTTCGTGCAGGGCGACGGTGGACGAGTCCTACCGCTTGCTGGGGCTCCCGACATGGGGGACACCCGTCAGCATCCGTGTGCGAGTCTCATTGCCGGAACCCTCGGTCAGCGTCGCCGAACTCGGCGGCCAAGCGGGCTACGACCTCGGCGGGATTTCAGTTCGCGCGGCCCGGCCGATCTACGCTGCGGAACGAAAGCAGCTTGCCGAGGCGCTCGAGGCGGCTGCCTTCTGGAGCACGCCCACCCTCGACAACGAGCGCATTGGAGCCGACGGATCGTACTGGGTCCTCGAGGGCCGCTTCGCCGAGCGGTACCACGTCGTTCACCGGTGGTCGCCCGACGCCGGACCGTTCCGCGATCTGGCCCTGCTGATGATGCGCCTCGGAGGGGTTCGGTTTCGGTGAGGGGGTCGGACGGTGCTTCGGTACTTTCGGCCAAGCGCGATGCCCTGCACGTGACCTTTGCGCTACGTGAGCCACGGCCGAAACCAGCGGAACACCGCAGAGTCAGCTTGACGTCGTCGGTTTCGAGGCCGTGTAATGTCGGTCAGGTTGGGAACCATCGCTCGAACCCAAAGCCTGGAATATGGTTTGCGACACCCTCAAGGCGGACACAAGCATCCGCTTCTTGCCGTGGATCGGACCTGAGTACGTCCCCGGGCGGGGTCTGCTGCTGCTGGGCGAATCTCACTACTCGAAGAACGTCGATGAGCCGCGTGAGTTCACGCATCAGCTCACGGCCGGGTACCTCGAGGGCAAGATGCGTCACCGCTTCTGGACCCGAGCGGCTCGGCTGATCGAGGGGCGCCCATCATCGAGCGATCAAGCGCGCCAGGTCTGGCGCGGGGTCGCGTTTTTCAACTACGTCCAAGAAATCGTCGGACCTGGGGCGCGCCAGAGGCCGTCGGATGCGAGTTGGCAAGCGTCGGAGGCGCCATTCCGGGCGGTGCTCGCCGCGCTTCGGCCTGCGCACTTGCTGGTGCTCGGGACCGAGCTCTGGAGGCGCCTGCCGGCAGGCGAGGGCTCGGCAAGCGTGGAGCTGGCCGCTGAGCGACACCCGGTCAGGTTCTACCGCGAGGCAGCGGGGCATGTGGTCCGCGCGATGTTCGTGCGGCATCCCGCCTCGTTCGGATTCTCCTGGCGAAAGTGGCACCCGGTGGTCGCGGCGCTCGTTACCCAGCCTCCGCCCTGAACGCCCGTTGAGAGCGCTCGAACGCGTCACCTGCGCCAACGGCACCTGGAGTTCCCCGGATTTCCCGGACAGAGATTTCGGGTGCCTATGCCGCGAGCTGATGCGTTTGTGCCAGCTCGGGATCTTCGAACAGCACGGCTGTCGAGCTCGGCTGGGGGGGGCGTGGATCGTCCCCGGAGCCGTCGTGTCTCGCGCGGCGCCCGAGCACGAGTGAAGTGGAACAGGATGGCGACGGGCTCAGTCGTCGTCCGGTGGTTCGAACGACGGGTGATCCGAACGAGCACGTGCGGCGCGCTGAAACGATACTGGATGTCAGCGAACAGGAGACCGCTTCAAGTCTTCACCAGTCTTCACCCATCCATGTCGATCGAGGTCGATCGAGGTCGATTGAGCTTGACACGATTCGCTGCCAAAGCTCCCGCTGGATCAGCGCCGCTGTCCGAAGAGCGCTGCTTGCCCGCCCAGGGACGGATGCAGCGGCTTTTCGTGAGCCATTCGACTCGCGAGGTGTCAGCGTGGCCGCGAGCTCGACAGCGCGCATCCTCAGGGCATGAAATTCTAGGGTGTATAAGGATCTCATGGAATCCTCATTGAGATCTCTGTCCGATGACGATCTTCACGCTGCCGTGCGCCGACTCACGGCGCGCTCCAACGTTACCCTCGCCGACCTGCTCGCGCA